>JABHXI010000010.1 GCA_018657375.1 Candidatus Nitrosopumilus sp.
CAAGAGGTTGTCCCAATTTGAATGCTGGAATTGCGGCATTCATTGCTGTTGCATGCTCCATAAGAAATGGGAGGATCATTTGTACAGGTAAAATCAAAGGATAGTTCTTTTGTTTTTTTGCAGTTAAAAACATGTGATTGACTATTTTGTGAATCATTTGTAAAGAAGAAGCAATTTCAAGCAAAGTTTGGATACGACTTATTTCAATTTCACTAAGATCAGGGGAAATAGATTTGACATGATTTCGAGTGTACTCTTCTCTTGACCGAACAGTGTGTCGTACTTTATCAACAATGCCATTAGGATCCATGTCAACAGGCATTATTGTAAAATAATCTAAAAACTGCTCAATTTTTTTTGTAGGATCGTATGTAGAAGAAGCGTTATTCCGGACATAATCAATTAATTCTTTTTTAGAATTTGTTCTAAATCCATCTAATTTTTTAATTCCTTTTTTAATTTCACCAGAAGTTACTAAAAGTTGAATGTGTTGTCCATAAAATACAAAAAGAATTATTGGAAGAATCCAGACCAACATCATCAAAGGATTTGTCTCATCACCCATCGAGAGCATTTGATCAAAATCTGTAAAATTCAATAAACACAGATATTTTCAAATCTAAATTAAATGATTCGTCAAAAAAGATAAAAAAATCAAAAAACGGAGGCATATTGTCCTTTTATATAGTAGAACGAAAAAAAACTGGACATGCCACAAACAAAACCAATGATAAGCATAGTTAACGTAGTAGCCTCAGCATCAGTAGATCAAAAAATGGATTTAAACGACATTACAAGAAAATTTCCAGATGTAGAATATCATCCAGATGTATTTCCAGGACTAGTTTTTAGATTAAAGGTTCCAAAAAGTGCAACCTTGATTTTTAGTTCAGGCAAAATGGTATGTACTGGTTCCAAATCAGAGGAATTGGCAAAAAAAGCAGTGAAAACAGTAGTTCAACAACTTCGAAAAGGAGGAATTAAAGTAAAGAAGGATGCAGTGGTTACAATTCAAAACATCGTATCGTCAATCAACCTCGGAGGCAAAGTCAACCTGGAGCAGGCTGCAAGGACGCTGCCAAGAAGCATGTACGAGCCAGAGCAGTTCCCAGGACTGATTCACAGAATGCTTGATCCAAAGACAGTGATTCTAATTTTTGCGTCAGGAAAACTGGTTTGTGTCGGCGCTAAACTTGAAACTGAAGTGTACAGATCTGTAAACAACGTGCATTCGTTATTAGAAGAAAAAGATCTAATGGTATACGATTAAGTAAAAAAAATATTAATACAAAATTAATTTATTTGATTGGGCTTCCCAATGCAACATCTTCAGTGACAGTCAACCAATACGGCTTGTCATCTACATCAGCAGCTAACAACATTGCATTGGATTCAACGCCAGCCATGGTTTTTGGCTCCAAATTTGCAAGAACAATCACAGTTTTTCCAACAATGTCTTCAGGTTGAAAGTATTGTGCACCACCAATGATTACATCCCTTTGATCATCTCCGCCTAAATCAATTTTACCTTTGATGATTCTGGATTTGCCCTCAATAGATTCAGTTGAAATGATCTTTGCAACTCTAAGATCTAATTTTGCAAAGTCATCATATGAAACAGTATTCATAACATATCAAAATCTGCGGGTTTAAAATCAATTTGCATTACTGTAATTCTTTTTTTGTGATTCCACTAGTTTCAATATCATATTTTAAAGCAGCAGGTAATTCCATGTATTTTTTGTTAACCATTTCAATTATTTGATCATCAGGTACACTAACTTTTTTTAGCAATTTGCCACGTTGATGGGCATAGGCATTTTTCCAAAAAGTACCAGCGTCAAAAGTTTCAATTTTTGGCATATGGCAAGTAAATTTGGTGTTCTTTTAAATTTTAAGGGACTGTGATGGAAGAATGGTCAAGGCCATTAGAACCGGAGTTAGTGTTCTGGATTTTAGGCGTTGGCCCACCACAGTCTGAATCAACAGTGAGTGGAATCTAATATATTTGATACAAAAAAGATTCAACTAAAGATGGCAACAATTGTGGTCCAAACAGAAGTTAATTCCACAGTAGAGAAAGTATGGGAAG
This sequence comes from Candidatus Nitrosopumilus sp., assembly GCA_018657375.1. Lineage (GTDB taxonomy): Archaea > Thermoproteota > Nitrososphaeria > Nitrososphaerales > Nitrosopumilaceae > Nitrosopumilus. The sequence continues at coordinate 2,093 of JABHXI010000010.1, forward strand.
TTGTTTCGAACATAGACAATGAACCAAGATTTTGGAAAGGTACCAAAGAAGTAAAGACATTATCAAAAGAAGGAAACATCATCAAAAGAGAGATCACAATAGCATTCAGAGATCAAAAGTGCCTACAAGAAATTCAATTAAAACCTAAAGAAGAAATCAAGGCAAGATTCACAAAAGGAATACTGGATGGAACAAAAATTATCACATTAATTCCTAAAAATAACAATGTAATTTTGAAAACAACATGGGATATCAAATTGTCAGGAAAGATGAATATGTTTACTGCGATAATAAAAAATCACATTAAAAGTGGAACAGAGCAAGCTATGAA
>JABHXI010000011.1 GCA_018657375.1 Candidatus Nitrosopumilus sp.
GAATAGAAATTAAAAAAGTACCATAGTTTTTAAGAGTAGTAATCTTTGTTTTTTTTGTCCCGTGGTAGCTCAGCCTGGTAGAGCTCCTGGCTGTAGATGTTGGCTTTAGATGGCTAAACGAAACACAGCCCATCAGGCATACAGAAACCGGGTTGTCGGTGGTTCAATTCCGCCCCGCGGGACCATAGTTTTTTTAAATAATAAATAAAAAAAATAGACTGCTTAAGAAAACATAGATGAAATCTTAATTTAAAAATTCAAATGTCTATTCTACTTTTTTGACTTTTTGTGCGGCTGGTCCTTTTTGACCTTCACCAACTTCGAACTCGACTTTATCGCCTTCATTGATGAATCCATCAACGTCAGATTTGTGAACGAACATATCTTCGCCACCTTCTCTTTCGATAAAACCAAAGCCTTTAGTACGGTTGAACCATTTTACTGTACCTTGTTCCATACCTTCAGGAACAAAACGTTCACTATATTAACTAAGGTGTATAGAAATCAGAAATCTTTTGCAATGTGATCGTTGTCTTTGAGCCATTGTACTTGAGGTATTGTAAACCTCCAAACGATATCACCGCGCCCAGCGTCATCAAAATCCCATGGGGCAATAATTACAATATCGTTATCTCGAATCCAGACTCGTCTCTTTAATTTTCCTCTAATTCGTCCTCTTCGAGTTATGTTATCATCACATTTTATCATAACATTTTCTCCGCCCATCATTTTCAATACCCTACCAAATAGCTCACCTTCTTCAGGAAGACGAATTTCTTTTAAGGCACTTTCATTTTTTACTTGACGCTTACCCATAATGTTCACTAGTAATGTTACCATATAACTGATGAGGTTTTTAGAAGATAATTTTAAAAAAATCCAAAAGAAATTTTATCTGTTGAATTCAAAATTATCCAATGGAGTTTAGATGTGTTGATGAGTGTTCTCAGTGCTGTGTTGAAAGAGAATATTATCCAACTAAGCAATTTGGAAAAATAGGAGTATTGATTTTACCAGAAGAAAAAAAGAATATTGAAAAATTAGCAGAATTAAATGAAATAAAAATAAAAATTTTACCAAGGATAGGAGTTTCTAAAAATAAAAACCAGATGCCCACAAAAATTTTAGCGTATCAATTAATGGGAATCGAAAATAATGGCAACACATGTCCTTTTTTAGATACAAGCAGTGGTAAAAAATCAACACATGGAGGATCCCCATGTAAAATTTACAAGGACAAGCCATTGGCATGTAGCGCATATCCGTTAATTGAAATAAATCCAATTAGATTAGATCAAAAATGTAAATTCTGTAAAGAATGTGGAACTGCAGATAAAAATTTAAATTTTGAAACAGAGTCTTTGTTGAAAATACAAGAAAGTGTGCAAACAGATGCAAGATACATTTGGAGATACGCCACGGGGGTTGGAGAACAAGAAGATCAAGAAATAATTAAAACGGGTTGGGTTTTAGAAGATTGTTAAATAATTAAAACGTAATTTGAAAATTAAATCAAGGATTTATCACAGCACGGCCAAGAATTTTTCTTGCTTTAAGATCCTCTAATGCAGTATTGCATTCATCAAGATTGTATCTTTTTGAGATAACAGGATTTAGAGTGCCTTTTCGTGCAAGTGCAAGTAATTCAACCATGTCATCATAGTTTCCAGTATATGCTCCTTGAATGGTAATAGACTTGAGAGGAATGGTTACTAAAGATAATTCAATAGAACCACCAAATAATCCCACAAGAACCAAATTCCCTCTTTTTCTTAAAACAGCAAAATCAAGTTTAGCAGTTGGTGGAGCGTTAACAAAATCAACAACACTGTCAGCACCCTTGCCATTACAAATAGACATAATTTTTTCAGGTGCATCAGATTCTTTAGAATTAACAACAAAGTCAGCACCCATTTCTTTTGCAGTATTTAATTTTTGATCATCAATATCAACACAAATAATTTTTGCGTTAGTGATAGCATTAGCAATTTGAACACCCATCAATCCCAAACCACCGGCGCCAACAATGACAAGGAATTCAGGAGAGTTTTGGTTTGCTTTTTTAATTGCAGTGTATGCAGTTAATCCAGAACAGGCAAGAGATGTTGCAGCGTCAGGATCAACGCCATCAAGTTTTGCCAAATATTTGAAATTAGGAATTAAAGCATAATCAGAATAACCACCATCTTGAAATACACCCATTGATTTTGGGGCATCGCACAAGTTCTCATTTCCAACTTTACATGCAGGACATTCACCACATCCAATCCAAGGAAAAACAAGCACTTGATCACCTTTTACAATCCCCGAAACATTATTTCCAATATCTTCAACAGTGCCAACAATTTCATGGCCAGGAGTTACAGGATATTTTACTCCCCTGTCTGTAACTTTCATGAATTCACCATCTCCAAGATCATAACCGCCTTCCCATAGGTGTAAATCACTATGACAGACACCCACAGAACCCACTTTAACTAATACCTGATCTCCTTGAGGTTTCGGAGTTTCAGATTCAGATATTGAAAGGGGCTCATTAGGAGCAGTGATCCTTGCAGATTTCATAATTAAAAAAATCAATCTTTACAATATAAGAGTTGACTGGAAGTAAGAAAAAAGTAGAGTCAATAGATATTATTGAATAACAGAAGAGTTATGCTGTGAGTGAATCTCAAACTCCTAACGGTATTTCTCAAGAACCAATTAATGTTTTATTTGATACAAAGGCAGTTGTAAAAAAAGACGTATGGGAGATAGATCTAATTCAAATTTTAAATTTATTGACAAAAATTCTGGAAAAAACAGGTTCAAAGGATCTTAAAGTCGCAGGTATGGCAGCATTATCATCATCATTAATTTACAGAATGAAAGTTGAAAGTATTTTTGCATTACAGAAAGCAGCCATGGATAAAAAACCAAGTTTTCAAAGAACAGATGTAGATATAGAATTAATTGACATCCCATACAGACATGAATCAACATATCCAGTGTCATTAGATGACTTGCTAGGATTACTACAGAATCTAATTGGTACAATTGCAAATCCACAATCACGAAGAAATAGAAAATTGGAGATAGAGCCAATAGAGGCACCAGATTTTCAAGAATTTTTTATTTCACTAGAAAGCATTATTGGGAAATATGAAGATCTAATCATGAAAAAAATTGCAAACACAGGATTTGGATTACTGCAAGATATCATCGCAGAACTTGATCAAGTAGATTCAATTAGATGCTTTTTTGCAGCATTGTTTTTAGCAAGAGATCAAAAAGTGGATTTAGAACAACAAGAGGATGACATCAAAATTATACTTATGAAAGAAGAGACGACGGAATAGAAATGGAGAGAAATTTCTTTAACTAAATTTTAAAGGAAGATAATAAAACATGGTCAGAATTGAAAACACAAAAGAATCAACAGCAAGAATAGAAGCAGCACTATACTCAGCAGGTAGGCCACTTAGAATAGAAGACATCATAAGAGCATCAGGCACAGAATCCAAAACAAAAACATTAGAATTACTAAACGAAATTATCAAAAAAACAAAAAATGCATTCATAGCATTAGAAATAGCAATACTGCCAGACGGAACATACGTAATGCAATTAAAACCAGAATACAGTTCAACGGTTAAAAGATATGCATCAAAACCAGTTTTACCAAATGCAACACTAAAGACATTATCATATATCGCATATGCACAGCCAATTGCCTCAAAGCAACTTGTTGAAACCAGAGGTTCAGGAGTTTATGCACATCTAAAAGAATTACGACAACTAGATTACATCACACATCAAAATGTAGGTAGATTAAAAATTTACACAACAACTGAAAAATTCCAAAAATATTTTGGAATTAAGGGGGACGTGGAAGATCTAAAATCAAGATTATTTTCCAAAGTAAGAAAAACAGCTGGAAGAAACGAGGTAAAATCTACGCCGCAAATAATAAGAGAAACAGAATAGATAGATTTTGGATTTAAGGCTAATTTTTGGCGTTTTGTATAAATTAGAGTAATTCAGTAAATTTCTTGTGAGAAAATCAGTAGAAAATTTAGCAACCAGTAAGATAACTGGCGGAAGAAGAAAACCACTTAGAATTAGAAGAAAGTATGAAACTGATAGATACCCAAATGAGGCAATTAACGGAGCTCAAGTGACAATAACAAGAAGAGTTAGAGGCAGCAACAACAAAGTTGCTTTAAAATCAATTGATTTTGTTAATTTATCAACAGGTAATGCCAAAGTTGTCAAAACAAAAATTATCAAAGTAATAGACAACAGTACAAACAATGATTATAAAAGAAGAGGAATCATCAGCAAAGGTGCAATTCTTGAAACGCAAGAAGGTAAATGTAAAGTTGTGTCCAGACCAGGACAATCAGGAATAGCCAACGCAGTTTTACTAAAAGAATAAAATGAAAGATTACGAGCACGTCGTAATATGGTTGGATTATTTTAATAAAAATTTAAAAAGATCAATGGGAAGAAGATTAGGATTAGAAAAGTGCGTTTATGACCCATCATTAAAAGAATTAATGGATGCAACAAAATCAGCAGGATTTGAAATAACAGAGTCAGATGATAAAGTAAGATTTCCAAAAAGACCGTTTGTCAGATCAGGGTACATTGTGTTGCCAAAAGGATCACATAAGACAATTATTCTTAACAAAATTTCAGAAAAACTTACTGCAAAAAGAGTCAAGCAAACAAAATAAAATTCAATCTAGCTCTTAGCTAAAGTAAAGTTGACAGAAGTACATGATAGTGTGATCGTTTCTAGTATTGTTAATTGCAGGAGGTAGGCGAAATAATGCACCTAGCCGGAAGTGGTAGAGTGATAATTCAGCTATCAAAAGAATTAGCTGAAGGACAAATACTCTGCGACGATAAAGGAACTAGAGTTGCAAAAGTAATGGAACTAATTGGTCCAGTAAAAAGACCGTTTGCGTCAGCGACGTCTTTAACAAATAATATAAATAAATTTGTTGGAAAAAAGGTTTTCATGTTTGAGCAATCTGCTGCAACTACACCAAAAAGATTTAGGAGAAATAGAAGATGAACATATTACAAACCCAAAACTGTCCGGAATGCAGATCATCATCGTTAGTTGATGACATGCAGAATGGCGAACTAATCTGTTCTGGTTGTGGAATAGTTGTCGACGATCAGATTGCAGATTGTGGTCCAGAAACAATAAGTTCGAA
>JABHXI010000091.1 GCA_018657375.1 Candidatus Nitrosopumilus sp.
TTCCTCTTCAATTATTTTTGATATGCCTTCTGGAACATCTTCTTTCCAAGATGATTTTTTACCTTGTGCTGCATCATACAATTTTTCTTTTACTGATGCTGCAGAAAGGGATTTTCTTTCACCAATTTTTGGTTTTAGTCTGTAAAATTTTAACATGTACCCTTCAGCTTTATCTCCCGTATACGAAAAATATTTTCCTTCAACACCGTTGAGAATCTGTTTTCTTAATTTCCATGATTTTGGTGTCAATAATGGCGGTAGGTATTTTTTAAATGGTGCAAAAAATGAATAATCCTCTGTAATTTCTATTGAATCACCGAAAACTGACATTAGCATTTTTTTTCTAGATTCAAAATTAAATGGAAAACTTTTACTATTAACTTCATTATCATCATATTTGAAAATAACTGGCATGACTTTTACAATATCTGCCTCTTTTTTCAATTCTTTAATGATCTCTACATGAGCATTTGTTACTGGATTTAGATGTGCGAGGTATAGGGCAGTTGTCAATTATGATTTCTAAATAATTCTCATATTTCAATGATTAATTTCTTGAATAATTCTATCCGTATGATTCGTATTTGACTTCAAAGCTACCGTCTTCACGTTTATCATGTTCTGTGACGAATCCTTTTGGATTTAAAAAGTCCATTACTCCATCAATTGTTCCTTGCCATCCACAAACATAGAATATGGTATTTTCTTTAGTGATTTTACCTCCAATTACTTCCTCTAATGGCGATGCACCTTCAGTTCTGGGTCTTAGAAATGTTTCAACTCTGCCTGTTTGACCTGCCCAACTTCTGTTAAACCATTCTTGTGGTCTACTGATTGCTGCACGATATCTAAAATTCCATTTATCCTTGCCTTTTGCGATACTCTCATCTTCAAGACCTGTTAGCAAATCTTTGTAACTTAACTCGTCGACATAACTTGCGCCGTGCAAAACAACGATCTCCCTCTTATCCTCGGTATCGTGAAGATGCTGTGCAAAACTGACAAACGGTGCCAATCCGGTTCCGCCGCCGATGCATACGATTCTCCTGGTATCTTTTTCGCCGTTTGGTAGCGTATCATTAATTGTAAGACTGCCTGCAGGTTTTGCCCAACTGATTTTATCTCCCTCTTTTGCATTAAACAACAAACTAGTCAATCGTCCAGGAAGTGGTTTTCTGACCCATCTAATTACAAATTCAAAAAATTTCTTATTTTCTGGAGATGATGCAATTGAATATGCACGATTGACAATCTTACTCTCAAGAGGCAATCCAAGGGTCAAAAACTGACCCGCCTTAAAATCAGGAAATCCACCATCAGGAGTTACACGAAAAATTGCTAAATCTTCTCTCAATAATTGAGTATAGGTAATGGTACCATTTTCCATTGTATTATTTTGCCCAATCAGTTAAGATAGAATTAACTTTTTGTATAATCGGATCATAGTGTATTCTTGGTTCAGTACTTACAAGCAATAATTTTCCTTTAAACGGAATTGTAAATAATGTCACGTTATCGTATTCAGTAAGAGTTAATCTTTCCTTGCCTAATCGAAATGTAAAATTTTGTGCCTTTCGCCATCGCTCTAATGTATAGTGAATGGACATGCCAATTTCATTTTCAGTTAAAAGAGAATCAAGATCCTTTCTTTGTACACTGTGCAGTATTTTGGATTTATCATTTACAAATCCAGCAAAACGAACATTGTTATCAGAATTTAACATATCCAAACAAAGTTGTTCGTAGTTTGGCTCTTGTACTATTTCTTCAGCCATTCCCATTCAGGTCTCTCTTCATTATCTTTGTCATCAGTCATCCAGCATCAAGAATTAGTTTAGTCGTCTTTTTTGGAAGGCTGCATGTAGTCATTCGGAGTAAACTTAAACTCCTCTTCGTCAGAGTAAGCCTCCTCAGCATGTTCGCTAATATCCAGACCAATGTCTTCTTCTTCAGGTGTGACACGAATTCCAATAAGATGTTTAATTAATTGTAAGAGAATCCAAGTTCCACCAAAGCCCATTACAGCGGCTACACCAATACCAACTCCTTGAATCCAAATTTGATCATAATTACCATATAACAATCCGTCAACACCGGAAGGATTAATCAAAGTACTTGCAAATATACCAATTCCAAGTGCACCGACAATTCCAGCAATACCGTGTACAGAACTTACATCAAGTGCATCATCAATTCTTAATTTGTCTCTGATTAGTACAACTCCACCATAGGATAGTATACCGATTGCGATTGCAAGGACAAAGGAGTGTTCTACACTGACATATCCAGATGCAGGAGTAATTCCTGCAAGTCCAGCAATTGCACCATTAATTGTAGCGACAATTGAAGGCTTGCCTGTACGCATCCAAGATAATCCAGCCCAAATTAGGGCAGACACTGAAGATGCTAAGTGAGTTACGATAACAGTATTTCCGGCTACACCGCCTGAGGCAAGTGCACTACCGGCATTAAATCCAAACCAACCTAGCCACAATAAGGAGGAACCTAATACAGCAAGAGGTATGCTATGAGGAATGTTTATAGCTGGACCAAAGCCACGTCTTTTTCCAAGTACAAGTGCAGCAGCTAGTGCAGCCATTCCCACAGTGGTGTGAATAACAATACCACCAGCAAAGTCAACTACACCTAGTTGTGCTAACCATCCGCCTCCCCAGACCATGTGGACAATTGGATAGTAAATTAGCATAGTCCATGCAGATATGAATATTATAAAGGAACTAAATTTCATTCTTTCAGCAATTGTTCCAGTAAGCAATAACGGAGTAATACATGCAAACATTAACTGAAATTTAACAAAGAGTACTCCAGGTATAGTAGGAGCATATTGTTCTAATGGTGCATCCCAAGGAATACCTTTCAAAAATGCCCAATCAAGATTACCTATCACTCCAGTAGTAGAAGGACCAAACGATAGACTAAATCCAAAAACAAACCACATTACACTTAGCAAAGACATTCCAAAAAATATTTGCATAAAAATTGAAACTACATTTTTCTTTCTCAATAAACCAGATTCAAACAAACCAAGTGCAGGAATCATTAACAGTACTAAACATCCAGCAATTAACATCCATGCTGTATCGCCAGTATCTATCATAATTATAATGAAATCAAGTTTTTGCATTTAACAGTTTTCTAATTTGATTGACAATGATAATCAAAAGATATTCAATTTCTAAATTATTATTTACTTTGAGGGAATAAAATAACTATGTTAAAACTTGAAATCATACTTGCAGAAAACGATGTAATGAACATCAGTGAAGGATTAAAAGAAATAGGAATTGGAGGATTAACGGTTATCAAAGTTAGAGGAAGAGGTGCAAAAACTGCAGCTGAAATTCATACATCGAAAGGAATGGAGATTTTTGTTCCTCATTTTGCAGATAAATTCAGAATAATGGTGGTAATACCAGAATCAAAAGAAGAGAAATCAGTTGAAATAATTAAGAAAAACTCTAGAGAGGGTAAAATTTTCATTTCACAAATATTACGTGCAATTGATATTAAATCAGGAAATGAAGGCGAAGAGGTAATCTAGAATGAAAGTGTCATTCGAGAAAATTAGAACTACAAAATTAAGTAAAAATGAATATCTAAAAATTCCAATCATAGCAGGAATAATTACAATCCCTCCAGTAATCATGACTTATTGGACAATGTTATAGGAGTAAAATGAAATGAGTTTATTATTAATTACAAAAAGAGGAACCGGAAAAAGAGTAGTAGATGAAAAAATAAATTACAATTGGGCAGGAAATGAATTTAAAAACTTCCAAGAAGAGAGAAAAACCAAAATTCTATTCAAAGAAGAAAAAACAATCATGTCATCTGCAAGAGGAACTAAATTAAAATATTTAGAAAAATCCAAAGAGAACACATCCAAACCAAAACAAGTCTACGTTACCATTAATAGAGGAACAAAGAGAGTCCTAATAGACCTAAAATGAAAGCAGAAAAAATAATTCCTCAACTAAGCAAATCAAAAGTGTTTATTGTAAAATTAAGTTTTGCAGCAATAGGCATGACGTTAATTGGATTGTACTTATTTTCAGATTATATCTAAATTAGATTAGTAAAAATTAGACTAAATGAACGACAGTGGAAACTCCACGTCTGTCAAATTCAACATCGTTTTCAACTTCACTGACAGTGACAGTAAATGAAATCACATCACGAGGCTTACCGTTTTCTGCGTGAAGTTTCAAATGAAGATCCAACCCATCAGATTCCCTAGTGGGCAAATTATTTTCTTCCAAATATGCACCACATGTGGATTCAATACGAAATCTATCGTCTTTGAAATGATAGCCAAGTTTCATTTTTCTATTTTTTCTAGGATTCCCTTTAACAACAACATCGATAATTCCAGGTTTTGTTTCAGTGTATCCTGATTTTTGATTTACAAAAACCCCAATTTCCAGAGGCTTGCCTGCAGTAGATTCAGCCATCTTTTGAATTCCATCATTCATGATTACATCTACGGCTTTGATGGATTGTGCAACCTTTGCTAGCCATTCATTTGTTCTAGTGATAGTTGCTTGAATTCCTGCACGTCTTCGTTTATCTTCATCTTCTGGTAATTTGTAATAATCAACCCAAGCCTCATAATCATGAGAGATATCTTCGATAAAATCAATACATGTGCGCTTGTATTCATTAGGATCATCAGTCCTTTCAGACTCATCACCTGTTCTCAATCCATCATAACCTTCAGGCATTGCCATATCTTGAATCAAACATAGTTGTAAAAAAACTAATCTTGAGTGGGATTAATGATTATAATAGGAATTTTTCAGATAAAATTAATGATATTTTCAGAATTAATTACTGATCTTCAAAATGAATTAAAAAAAGAATTAGCACAAATCAGATTTCTTATTAAAAAAAATCCAGGACTAGGGTACAACAGAATAGTTGAAATTGGAAAAGAAGTTGGTAAAATGTACAATATCAAACTAATTGTAAACTTTCCAAAAGAAGGAAGAATAGAAGAATTTGACATGTATGGGAAAAGAGATTTGAGCTTGATTATAGATTACGAAAGAAAGAAATTTCCAATGAACAGGGAGATCATCAAACAGAAAGCAATAGAGATCCTAGGGGATGTAAAAACAGAAGATGCGTACATGTATGAAAATAAAGAAGGGGTTAGAATTTTTACAGACAATTGGAAAATAGACATCCTCCCTCATTCAGTTCACATATGGACAGAATTTGACGAGAAGGTTACAGAATTTTGCAATTGGTTGATGGAAAATGCGTATCAAATGAAGAAAAAGGATTAATTCTAAATATTTTCTAATTGATCAAGTAAAGATTCAGCTTCAGAATTTTTTGGCTCTAATTTTATAATTCGTCTACAGCAATCCATAGCCTCATCTTTTTGTTCTAATGCTAAATGGACATTGGTTTTCAGAGTAAGCATTTCAACATCATCGGCATCTAGTTGAAAGGATTTTTCAAAATAGGGTAATGCGTTTTTTGCATCATCTACAATAAAGTAGATACTTCCCATAATGAACATAAAATCAGAATCATCAGAGTATTCGGATTCTAAATTTTTACCAAATACAATGGCATCAGTATACTCTCCATCTCGTAGTAATTTCTTTAAACGACGTTTTGGTTGTTTGAAAAGACCGACCATTTGTTATCAAAAGATTAATCAAAAATCAACAATTTGAATGTAGAACATTAAGAATTTAAGATCTAGTTATACCAGGCAGGAGGTTCAGCACCAGAAGAAGTATTACTCTGATAAGGCTGTGGGACTTTCATAATACCTTCTTTAATCAAGAATTGAAGTCCTTTGATGAATGAACCATCATCAATGTCCCCATTTGCCCACCATCCGGCGTTATTTTTAATCCAGGGCGGAATATCATTAGAACTTCCACCAGTCCCTTGCGTAGTTTTTGGAATTTGCATTATTTTTTCTTTGATTAAGAATTGAATCCCTTGAACGAATGACGTATCGTCTATAGTTCCATCTGCCCACCATCCGGCGTTATTTTTAATCCATGATGGGATTTTTGCAACAGGTATGCTTCCATCTGAAGCATAAATTGGAACCTCTATTGTGAGAAGATCAGAAGTTACAGAAGGGGCAATACCCTTAGGGGATAATCCATAAATTATAATTGTATAAGTTGCAGTTCCAGGGTCTTCCTTAACAACAAAATCAATTAGAGCTTGACCAGAAGGGGAATAGAGATGGGATTCACCATTTTCATTTGCAATAGAACGTTTTACCTTACCGTCATTATCTAAAACCAAAATATCATATTGAACTTGATTTAGAAATTCAGTTTCATCACTAAATTTTAAGAAATTAACAAGCCATTGCATGTCACAACCCACAACTGGATCTTCTGGCCCATAGAAAACATGAACTTGGTATTTGAAGTCGTCGCTAGATCTTTTATGAATTACATTCCTTTCGATGTCAGTGTTGCATCCAGCAGCAGCTAATTCATCCACACTGGATTTAATTCCAACAAATGGAGAGTCTGATCTATTTTCATACTTTAATAATTTGAAATCATATTCTGGCGGAGGAATACCTTCAGCTACATGAGTGTAAGTTTTAGCCTTTATTGGAAATGGAAAATCGTCTGCAATCCAAACTTTACTTACAGCCCCGCCTGTTTTCCAAGACATTGCCACAGTTTCCCAAGTTCCTGCAGGAACTGTAATAGTTTCAATTTCTAATGGAACGACTTGTTGACCACCAATGTTTCCAATTTTACCCCAAGATACTTCACTAAATGCTTTAGGACCTTTTCCTCCAGAACTTCCATCAGATGTTGCAAAAGCAGATAGCCAAGCAATAGATGACTTGAATGCACCACGGTAAACACCTAGTTCGGGAGTACCGCCAGTAGGTTCTGGAGCAATTTTACCTAACTCCATCTCACCTACAATTATTTTATTACCATCATAAACAACAACTTCAGATAACCACTTGGTTTCGCTGCCAACTATTTTATCGCCTTTTATCCAAAAATCCATCTGAAAATTTGTACATTCTTTGTAATCAACGAAACATGTGGAATAGGAAAAGAAATCACCTTTTTCAAGACCCTCGCCAGCATACCAGGTAGTTCCTTTTGGGAGGGTGTCAGAACTCACACCGCCAGCTTCAATCTGTCCATATGCATCTGAAGTGACAGTTATGCCTAAAAATAATACAATAATAATGGGAATTGATAAAATTGCTTTCAAATCTAAAAAAAATTGGCAAAAGCGATAGTTAAAGGTTATTCAAATAATCAAATAATGTTAAAAAAATACATCAAAAGTTAACTCAAATACGCAAATATAGAGGAATATTTTAAAAAAAAGTATAATGTGCGAATGTTCAAAAACTCACCTGTATGAAATTGAATTCAAATTAGACGGAATGACTGTTGTTCCTACTCATAAAAATTGTGGATTCCCATTAGATGAAAAACAAGCAGACAAGTTCCAAAAAGAATTAGTAAAATCCTGGGGCTTTGAGCAAGAAGAGAATTAAATTAAAAAAATAAAAAATTAGATTCTAATAAGCTATTCTAGTTCATTTGTGAAACAGCTTCTTTACAAACGTCAGTTGAACATTTGCAATCTGCGCTGCAAATACAAGCTCCTTGCATTGCACAGTCGCATGAGTATTCTGGGTCGCCGCTATCAGCTTCGCAACCACATGCTTGATCTACCATGATAACCCAATGATATTACTTGTTTTAAAAGGTTAGTACATAATGCTGAATCAAGTCTTTGAAACTATCTCAAGTATGTCATTACATGAAGTTTGAATTGTTTCGACATGTTGTTGAAGAAGGTTAGAGTCAGATTCAATATCAAAAGCAATTTTTAGAATGTGTATTAGATCCTGTTCCTTGTTTAAATTATCTTTAATTTTAATAAAAGTCTCCTTATTCAGATATACCAAATAAAAATAACAATCAGAAAGCATCGAGTTTTTTAGGAAATAATCATATTTTTGTTTAATTAGTTGAGAATGATTATTTTTCTCAACTAAATCAGAAAACCCAATAGTGGATTTTAACATACGTTCAAGTAATGTAGGGGTAGCCCTTTCAATTCCAATAGTTTCCAAAATACCGGAAATATGATTATTGATAGGACTTTTTTTAAAATTTCGAAGAGAGTTAAGTGTATGTGAAGGACTAGATGGACTTTGATTGAAAGAAGATAGAGAATCAGCTAAATAATACGAAGCACACTTTTGCCAGCATGCTGCAAATACATCATTAGTTTGAATTGCATCTTTAGTTTTTTGACAACAAAAAATAGATTCAATTAAAGAATTTTTTGCAGAGTCAGAAAATAAGGAATCACGTTTTTCAGAAATTGCAGAAAGGAGTATTTTTAAATTCCAGGAATCATCTTGAAGGACATCTAATTGATCATATTGTAAAAGTTTTTTCGTATTGGTTTCAGATAAGGAAGAATGGTGAATGGTAATTAAATGGTCATTAAATGCAATAATTTGTTTATCTGAAGAATTTTCATCAAACACCATAAGATCATAATCACAAGAATCAAAGAAACATCCTGTATTTCTACAACCACCCAACCCAATAGGGAAATCAGCTAATCCCTGTGCTTCAATAAATTTTTTTAAATCCATAATTTCAGATGAATTAGTTTTTCTATAAAGCAATTAAGTCATAAATTTTTACAACTTTATTCAAACTCAAAACATTTCCTTTAAATTAAGACGGAGTAGTTTTTCATCAAGCTCCTATAGTGTAGTCCGGTTAAGCATTTTGGCTTCTCAAGCCAAAGACTCGGGTTCGAATCCCGATGGGAGCATTTTTAGATAATTTGCAAGTTATTGGCTTAAATATTAAAATCACAGATCATACAGTATGGGTCTAAAGGACATCAATCTCAAAGAAGAGTATCGTTCGGATGTAGATGATATTATTGCAGAATTCTTCTTCCCTTGCTTGAGTAATTGTATCGAGTATGACAGATGTGTAAACTATCTATCAATTCAAACACTAGCCACAATATCAATGGCTTGTGATAATTTTAATTCAGGTAAAGCAAAATTACGAATGATAACAGGGCACAGATTCAAGATAGAAGATCTTAATTTATTGACAAAATTATTTTCTGAAAAATTTACAAAATCATTTGAAGGTAAATTCATAAAAAATAGTAAAATTCAGAAATTACAGGACATAGTAAACAATGGACAAATTGAATTAAAAATTGCAATTCCAAATTCAGAACAAGTGACAGACGCATTCTCAGAAAGAATTGGAATTTTTAAAGATGACAAAGACGAACAAGTTGCATTTACAGGAACTTCAAAAGAATCATTTTCAAGTGAAACGAGAGATTTTGAGTCAGTGGACGTCTTTACATCATGGGACGACAAAACAAGAGTTGAAAGAAAAATGTTAGATTTTGAGAAGTTGTGGAAAAATAAAACAAAGTATGTGGATGTTTGTGATTTTACGTATGCAGAAGAAAACAATCTTTTAAAATATTCATCAAAGTGGGTAACACATGTTTAAAATTTGAAAGAATCTTCTAATCTTGATTTATTTTCAAAAAAATTCATTTTGTTAATTTTATAATAAATCACTTCTCCGCGTCTTTCAATTACCGCAATGATAGGCTCTTTTCCCATTTGGGTTATTTCATCAATTTTTTTTTGTAGGACACTCATCTTCTCTTGTTGACCTTCATTGAGACCAAAAATCAGAAATTTTGCACCTTTCTCACCAAAATGACCGCGCTCATAAACTCTAAAATCAGAACCGAATCCAAAACCATCTTTTACAACGTATCCCCTAGTTTTCAAATCACGAAATATCAAAAACTTTGTAAGAATTTCAGAATTTGTTTTTTGACAAACACTCATGTAAGTGTCAAAACTAATTTGAGTTTTGTTTTTCTTTAAAATTAATTTATTGGTATATAGCAAATACAGGGTTTCAAATTGTTTGAGAAGTAATTTTTGCTTTTGAATTTCGCCATATCCCTTTTCCTCAAGATCACGGATCATATTCTTGTTGGAAATATAGACCTGATCTAAAATTAGATCACCACTAACTTCAGGTGTTTCATCCATAATGAACAGAAAAATGTTAGATTTCCATATAAGCATTGGAAATTAGGTCCAGATAGTTACTAACCGTTAAAATATGGGAGTTCACGGTTGAGATTATCATGCATGGTGCAAATTACAGATATGGACGAGGTCAAGTATTCACAAGAAAGGAATACATCAAAGGTAAGCCACAAATTAAAATTGCAAAATTTCAAGGAGGTAAAAGAGCAACTTACGAGTATTGTGTTCAACTATTACTAAAAGAAAAACTTCAGATTAGACATATGGCAATTGAATCAACTAGACTAGCAGCAAACAAAACACTAGAAAAAACAACTGGTGAATCAGGCTATTATTCAAGACTTAGAATTTACCCACATAATCTATTAAGAGAAAATAAACAAATTGCCACTGCAGGTGCAGATAGAGTTTCAGAAGGAATGAGAAGATCATGGGGCAAAGCAACCAGTCTAGGTGCAAGAATCAAACAAGAGCAATGTATAATGGAATTATATGTTAACGGAGAAGCACATCTAGGAGCAGCAAAAAAAGCACTTCATGGAGCATGTGTGAAATTACCAGGAACACCATTAATCAAAGTGATTGAATGGAATAAAGCATCACCATAGATGTTCTAAATCAGGTTTCTTATTTTCAATAAATTTTAAAAAGTCTTCAAATTCTTTTTTTGTAGGATCTCGTTTGAGAATTCTTTTACTTTGATAGAAAAATGTATTGTATAATCTGCCAACTACAATCCCTAGTGCAAAAGATTTGGAACTGTCAATAGTTGAAAGTAATTTAATTAATTCTTTAATGTCATCCTGGTTTGAAATACTATCCTGAATTTTTTGCTCAATTTTCTGTAAAAGGAGATCATCCATGAATAATCATTTCAATTAAAGCTTAAAAACGCTTAAATCTGCAAATCCAACCCTTCGTATTGTTGCAGTTATAGTACAGTCTGGTTAGTACTCGTGCTTGCCAAGTACGTGACCCGGGTTCAAATCCCGGTAACTGCACCATCTAAATCATTTTTAGGTATTAAACCAGTTTTTATAATTTCAAGTGCATCATGTGCTTTTTCAGGCCGAGGTAATTGAATCGCAATCACATTATCTTGTCCGTATGTTGATTCGGGGGAATTAAGCACAAGCATAGATGTATTTGCTAAAACTTCAAAGAATTTTAGATCAGTTTTTGCATTGATAAGGAATTTTTCAGAAACATTACCTACTGAAAAGGTCAAAACAATCTCAACAAAGACATTTCCCAATCCATCTTGAAGAATGTTAAGGTCGGTGTTAACAGAAAAAGGTTGACCTTCAATTTTGGCTCTAATTAATCCATATTTTTTTTCTTCAATTATTATACAAGGGGTTTCTTTGCCTTCAAAATCAAAAGTAGTAATTCCATCATGAACAGCATCTAACATTTTTTGTAATTCATCAGACATCTTCTTTTTCCTCCAATGCAGGTACAATTTTGTCACTGGCTTTCATTAAAAATGGAGAAATGAAAGCAGTGATAATTGAAATTATGCCAACCAACGGAAACAAAAATGCACTAACTGCACCAATATCAACTCCAACTTTAACAATTACAATAGAGAATTCACCACGGGGAGCTGCCAAGGTGAATGCAGAACGAAGTGCCTTTCCACGTTTTTGTCTGAAAATAAAATTACCCAGCATGTTACCACCAAATTTCATACCAGTGGCAACTGCAATCAAAGCAACTGCAATGAACATGTAATTTTCAAGTTGTGAAACATCCATCAATGCGCCAACAGAGATGAAGAATATTGCCACAAACATGTCTTTGATAGGACTTGAAAGTAATTTTGCAACTTCGGCTGATTTTGACTCTGCGACTAACACGCCAGCTAAAAATGCACCTATGGCTACAGACAATCCTACAATATTTGCAAGTAAGGCATAACCAAAACAGAGTCCAAGAACACTCATTAGTAAAATTTCACGATTTTCTGCAGCTGCGACTCTATCAATTAGGGGAGGGATAACACGGGTTCCAACAGTAAATGTTCCTATGATAAGGCCGGCTGCGACTAACACGATTACGACAATGGATTCCAAAGATACAGATCCCACCAAAGCAACGGATTGTAATGTAGAAATTAAAATTACAGCTATAATATCCTCTACAATCAAAATACCCAAAACAAGAGTAGAAGATCCTTTTTTAATTTTCCCCATCTCTTCTAAAAGTTTGACAATAATAGCAGTACTGGAAATGGATAAAGCCGCAGAAATAAACAACGCGTCCATAAATTCTAGACCTAGTGCAGTTGAAGTGTAAAACAAAACGCCCAGTGTAGAAAACAATCCAATAGAACCTACGCCAACGGATACACGTCCAACTGATTTGATTTTAGCATAGGGAAATTCAATACCAATTACAAATAGCAACAAGATAACGCCAATTTCAGCAAAAAGATTCAGTGCAGAAATATCAGATAAAATACCAACAGCATTCAACGAATCAGCAGAAGAACCACCTTCAGGCAAAATCCAAGTCCAAAGAGGAGATAATGGACCAATAAGCATACCAGCAAAAAGATATCCGATAATCAAAGGTTGTTTAATTTTAAAAAATGCAAGAGTAACAATAGAACCAATAATCATGATAAAAGCTAAATCAGTTACAAAGCTCGTGTGAGTAAGTTCAGGAGTTATTTGTTCAATCAAAGTGTGGACAGTAGTATCCAGAGAGTTTTGAATTACAGTAGAATCTATTTGAAATGGAAGATTTTGCATACTATCGATTAACAATTTTCATTAAAAATGATTACGCAACATGGATTTAAAAATGAAATTAGTAAAAATATTCAAAAAAAAGATGATCAAATGATTATCAGTTTGAAACTTCTTTATGCCTAATAATCTCAGTCTAAGTGCAGAGTGATGAGTAGGTCAGCTGATTCAAATGAAGAGATATGACCTGGGGTAACTGACTGCATTTATGGTTACATCATGATAACCTAATCATTAATAGTACGGTACCGTACAGTACTATATGATTCAATGCGAATATTGTCCAAGAGGATTCATAGAAACAACAACAGGTCTGGCTGAGAAGACATTTCATGAACTACTTCATGAACCAGAAGTTGTAAACAAGTGACTCTTTACATTTTTTATTTTACACCTAACTTTTTTTATTATTAGTTTCTTAATTCAAGTAAGATGGCATCTAAATCAATAAAGAAAAAGAGTGTTAAACCGATAAAAAAACAGCCAAATCCATCAGTTATTTTAAAGAAAGTAGCATCAGTTTCAGATTCCAATAAAACATTACAAAAAGAAATTAAAGTCATGTCAAAGATTTTTGGGGAAAATCAAAAAGTCTTAGTATCAATGAAAGGGATGATTGACACATTAACATCAACATTAGAACATATTCAAAAACAGTCAAAACAAATCAACAGCATAGAGGAAGACACACAGAAATTGTATGCAGGGTTAAACCAAGTCAGAACACAATCCAACTTAATTGATAAAATTAATAATCAAACTGAAAAACTTGAAAACGAATTAAAACAAATTGCAGAGGTGCAAAAAACATCAAAACCTCTAGAGATATCTCAAAAAGTGGAAGAGAGTATGAACTCCATTACAAACAATTCTCAGATGATCATAAAAATTGCTCAAAGAATTGACGAGGTAAGAGATGATCTAAGAGAAGTATCTGGAAAAGCTAATTCGTTTTCAGAAATCAGTTCTGAGATGAATAAATTAAAAGAAAGTATTGAAGAGATTTCTGGGAAAACAGAAAATATCAGTACAGGAACACAAGTAGTTGAGAGTTTGAAACAGGAATTTGAAAAAATAATTGAGGGCATTGCTGCAACATCAAGTCTTAATGCAGAATTAGAAGCAATCAAAATTACAATAGACACAGTCTCAGAAAGAGCATCAAAAATTGACTCGCTAGGAGGAGTAATTGAGGGCCTAAAACAGGAATTTGAAACAGTCTCAGCAAGTACAAAATCCAGCGACAGCATAAGTCTAGAATCAATTAAAGAGTTAGGAGGCAAAATAGACAAAATAGAAACAGAAATTGGTTCATTGTCACAAAGAGCAGACTCCGCAGCATTTGTAGGGGAAAATTTGAAATTGGTTCAAGAGGATTTTTCAAATTTCAAATCCAACGTATACGGTAAAACGGATAACATTGAGCAAAAAATTGTTTCAGTATCAGACACTCTAAAAAGACAAGACGAGTCTACCGCAGAATTTCACAAAAAATCTGAAAAACTGTTTGAAGAAATACAGTCAGTCAGAAATGTTACAAACAAAGCTTCCAGTGATTCTTCAAAAGAAATGATGGCATTACTGAAACTATCAGAATATCAATCAAGCATCAGAATGAATACAGAATCAAAGTACGGAGAAGCAAAGGATCTTGAGAAAATGGCAAGTATGACATCAGAAATTGTAAACCTGTTCGATAAAATATCAATTGAATCTGGTGAAAAAATACCTCTACCTCACGAAGTTAGACAGTGGGCAGTAAGTAAAATTTTAGATTGTGCAGACAAATGGGAAATTAGATTTAGTGACGTATACTCAATATTAACAAATGCTATCGGAAGAGACATGTTAAAAGAATCAGTTAGAATTCAACAAGTAAGAGACATCTACGGAATTAGAGCAGTAGATGAAATTAGAAATGATCTAAATATCTCCTAAGCACCAATTACGTCAGATTCTTTGAGTTGTGTTCTCTTTCGTTTTAATGCAGCAAAGATTCCAATAATAACGGCAATCCAAACTATACTAGAAAACACATTTGCGATGCTCACATACATGTACGGAGTCGCATCCATTATGTTAGTTCGTAAAATATCAGCTCTGTTGTTAATATCCAACATCCCCGTATGGTATGCA
This sequence comes from Candidatus Nitrosopumilus sp., assembly GCA_018657375.1. Taxonomy (GTDB): domain Archaea; phylum Thermoproteota; class Nitrososphaeria; order Nitrososphaerales; family Nitrosopumilaceae; genus Nitrosopumilus. The sequence goes on from JABHXI010000091.1 coordinate 15,007, forward strand.
GCGTTATCTTGGGATACAGCAGAAATATTTTCAACGCTTTGAAGCATGGATGTTACATCGTTATGAATTCGAATAAAATTAGTGGATTCAGTTGGAAAAACCCAAACTGGATTTTTAGAAATAATGTTATTATCAGCATCAATAGTTTCAGGTAATTTCTCAATCAAGGGCTCCAAATCTAGTTGGATTGCAATTAGATGTGTACGAATAGTGTCAGGATCAGATGAGCCTATAACGCCATCAAAATGTCCTCTTACCCTGTCCAAAGGGTAGATGTCAGAATTATATCCGGTGATGGCCATAGCCCCTCCGAAAATAATTAAAGCTAAAATTCCAACCATAGATAATTTGTAAACAGTATTTGCCATTTTTTCTTTCTTCGTCATTTTGTGTTGTTTGCTTGATTTATTTCTTTTAAATCTAGTATGAGATAGACCCATGTAAGCAATATAGAAAAACCCAATAGTTTGAATTGCAATAATAGGTACAAAGACAGGATTATTAGAAAAAATTGAAATAAAAATTGCAAGTGTTCCATAAACTCCAAAAAAGATTTCTAAAAGAGTAGTTTGTGTAAAAGGTAAATTGTAAGCCTTGCCCTTCCAATCATCATCTTTATTGATTATACCGTATTTAGGAGTTCTAAGAAATTCATTTTTTCTACCAAATAGTGCATCAAATACTGCAACAGTGTTATTTACAGACATTCCAGCATTGTAAACTAACAACGCAGGCAACAGCTTAGCTTTAGACTTCCATGTTTTACCATACATGTTTCTTATAATCAGAACATATGCACCGGGGCCCATTGCAAGATATGTTGCAAATGTAATGGCAGGTAGGAAACTAACGACATAAAGATTGACCTGTCCTGCCAAAAGAATCGGCATGGCTAAAAATTGTATCAAAATTAATGGGTAAACAATATGACGAGTCATTTGAACGAAAGCTTGAATCTTTGTCTCAACAGAAATTTTACGTTGTATACCAATATCTAAAAGTAATTTTGTTGCACATTGAATAGATCCTTTTGCCCAACGGAATTGTTGTCTTTTTGCAGCGTTCATTTGAGCAGGAAGTTCGGCATCAACTACAATATCAGGTAAAAATACACATTTCCATCCTTTCATTTGTGCCCTATAACTTAGATCAAGATCCTCAACGAGAGTTGCAGTATGCCAACCACCAGCATCTTCAATACAATCACGTTTCCAAATTCCAGCAGTTCCATTAAAATTCATGAACAAATGAGAATTGCTTTTTGCTTTTTGCTCAATAAGCATGTGAAAATCAATGCTAAGTGCTTGTACTTGTGTAATAGTAGAATAATTTTCATTCACATGACCCCAACGACATTGAATCAAACCAATATTTGGTTTTGAAAAATGTGGAATTGCTCGTTTAAGAAACCAAGTAGGTGGAATAAAATCGGCATCAAATATAGCTACAAATTCAGAATCAGTTATTTGCATTGCATGTTTTAGTGCGCCAGCTTTGTACCCTTTTCTTGTTCCACGCCGTATATGTTCAATTTGAAATCCTTGAGTTTTATAATATTTGACAGTTTTTGCTAGTAAATCAACAGTGTCATCATCAGAGTCATCTAAAACCATAATATTCATTTGATCTTTAGGGTAATCCAAATTGCAAACAGCATCAACAAGTCGTTTTGCAACGTATTTTTCATTGTAGATTGGAAGCTGTATTGTAACTGAAGGGGTTCCCAGATCAACAGTTGGCAAAATAGCATTCCTTTTGTTAGCAAGAAATACAAGATAATAGAAATTGCAAGTATACGCAGTAATCAAAATTGCGCAAATAATGAATAAATCAAATACTAATTGAGTGAAGGGATTTCCAGCCATCTTTAGCTGCACAAAAGCAATAGTCGATATTTATAGTTGCAAGAAATGCAATTATTTTGCTTCGTAAATTTTGATTGCCTGTGGAGGGCAAACATTCTCACATGCAAGGCAGAAAATACAATCAGGTTCTTTGGACATCAAAGGTTTTTGTTCAGAAGCAGGATTTCCAGGAGTGTCAAACCACTCATAGACTCCAACGGGACAAGCCTCAAGACATCCACCGTCAGCTATGCAAATATCGTAATCCACTGAAACAAATTCGCCCCAAACACCCATGATGCCATTACTAGTGCCTTTACGACCCCAAGTTTTGATAGTATGTTCAGGAGCTTCGTATGCAGCAGAAGGTTTAATTTTTGATTTGTAATCGACATCGATTGGTCCAGGTTTTGCGCCATCTGGAATTTCAATTGAACCGTCATCTTCTTCTTCCTCATCATCAGTAGCTTCAACAGGTTTTGGTTTAGCACCAAGAACAATTTTAGCCAAAGGTGTCAATTCTTCAAGTCTTTGAATAGCATCAAGTTCAGGAATCTTTTCAGATTTTGCAAGATGTGAAATCATCTTATCGGCCAAAATAGTATTACGTAAAATAGTATCAATCACCATTTTTGCAAAATGGTCTGCTTTCTTTCTATAGTCTTTAACCCAGTTAGGATCACCAAATTTTTCAATTGGAAATACTTGGTAAATAATATCTACAACTTCACCTGTTACAATCTCTACAGTTACGGACAAGTTAACTTCCTCGTATCCTTTTGCATCAGGATCATCCATGTTTTGTTCTTTCCAACGATAAGTGGCGTAAATTCTATCAGCATACATGTCCATTTCAAATGCTTTTTTCAAACCATCGTGAATTGATTTTAACTCTACGGGATCTTCAAGTTTAATCGGTAATCTGTATAATCCAAGTTTAAAACCATGTAGAGGATAAACACCACGTTTTGCAGTTGAGGCCTCCATAGACCAGACTCGATCTTTTAAAAGTAAAGACATCTATTTTTCGTAATTAGAATTTAGTTAAAAAGGTTATCAGTCTTCATCTTGAGGACAAGTAAGTTCTCGCAGTTCAGTGTATTTGTCATCCATAGCATTTGCATGAATTAAAACAGCAGGTAAATCATAGGTATCTTTAGAAAAATACCAACGAATTGGGACCCAATGACCAATTCCATCCATGTCATGAATCATTCCTTTATCAGATTTAACCTGCAATTTTTCATCGATAGACGTTTCCTTAATTTCAAGTCCACGCTTAGTTTTATCCTCAAGTATTAGATCAGTGCCAGAATCCTTGATGAAATAGAAAGAACCTTTCTCAAGAATTGGAAGGTCTAAAAGCAATTTATTTTTCCACAGGATTTCCGATCATGTTACCCCATTCAGTCCAGGAGCCATCATAGTTTCTGACCTTTGGATATCCAAGCAGGTATTTCAAAACAAACCAACTGTGGGATGAACGCTCACCTATTCTACAATAGCAGATCACATCCTTGTCTGGAGTTACGCCTTTCGGGGCATAATTTTCTTTTAATTCTTCAACTCCCTTGAATGTACCATCAGCATCATTAATTGCAGTTGCCCACGGAATATTATTTGCATCAGGAATATGTCCACCTCTTTGTGCATGCTCCATCGGGTATTCAGGAGGAGCTGTAATTGTACCAGAAAATTCTGCAGGAGATCTTACATCAACCATAACAGTGTCCTCTTTTCCAATTCCTCTACTTACGTCAGACAGATATGCACGTAGTCCCTCATCAGGCGGTTGTGCAATGTATTGTGTTGATGAAATTTGCGGTTCATCAATTGTATAATCACGGTTTTCTAATTCCCATTTTTTTCTTCCACCGTCCATAATTTTTAAATTTTCATGGCCATAAATTTTAAAAACCCAGAAAACAAAAGCCGCAAACCAGTTATTAAAATCGCCGTAAAGAATAACCTCAGTGTCAGCATTGATACCATTTTTAGACATTAACGCCTCAAATTCCTTTTTACTAATTATATCTCGAGTTACAGGGTCATTGATATCACGTTTCCACCAAATCAAACTTGCGCCACTGATGTGACCTTTTTGATATCCATTAACAGGGTCATAATCAACTTCAACTAATTTTCTATTTGCGTTAGGAGGATTTTGAGACAACCACTCAGTATCGACTAAAACTTCAGGATGTGCGTAACTCATAACATAACGAGTGCCCATTCATACTTATTTGTTTTTACAAACGAGCCTAAAAATATCATTTTTATGTAAACGTAATTCAAAGAAGCATACTTGAAACTAGAAAATGTTGCAATTGTAAGTAAAGTTGGAAATAAGGATTCAGAAAGTGCAGCAAGAGATGTTGCAGTAAAGCTTTTGGCAACAAAAGCAACAGTATACACAATTTCGCCAGTTAACGTAGAAGGTGCAAAACAAATGGAAACACTCGAAGAAATAAAAAATGTGAAATTAGATCTCGTAATTACATTGGGAGGGGACGGAACAACACTCAGAGTTTTCCGAAATTTAGAAAACGAAACACCAATTCTAACAATTAATGTCGGAGGCAACAGAGGAATTTTAGCAGAAATCACAATTGAAGAAATTGACGAGGCAATAAAAGATATTTTAGAAAATAACTTTTTCCTAGATAAAAGAACCAGAGTAACCGCATCATGCGGAGGGAAAGAATCACCACCAGCATTAAATGAAATTTACATCAGTAGGGCAAACTTAACCAAAACTGCAGAAATTGAAATTAAATTTCAAAATGACACAGTAAAACAAAAAATGGACGGAGTGATCATTGCAACGCCAAGTGGATCAACAGGTCATTCATTTTCATTAGGAGGTCCAATATTACACGAAAGTTTGGATGTTCTCATCATCACACCAGTTGCACCTGTTTACAGATTGCCATCATTGGTAGTTCCAGATGAAAAAATCGAA
>JABHXI010000092.1 GCA_018657375.1 Candidatus Nitrosopumilus sp.
AAATGAAAAAGTTATTGAAAGTATGAAAAAAGCAAACACAGCTAGACATGTTTCAGAAATTATTAAAGAAAATAGTATAACTGGATTTTTTGAACTAATTTGTAGTGAAACTTACAAACACATGAGAAAACATTCTGAAGAAAAAGTTCCAATAGATGTAATATTGTTTGATTTTGAAGGAGAAATTCTTGCTAGAAAATCACAAGAGTAAGGTATTTTATTAAAGTGAGAAAGTTTTGAGTATGGAAAATGTATCAGTTCTTGCAATTACTAAAAATGGAGTGAATATTGGAGGAAAATTAAAAGAGTTGTTCCCTAATTGGAATATTTTTGCGCCAAGTAAATTATCAAATGAAAATAATAGCATTACATGGTATTCTGAGCCTACATCAGATAAGATTATTGAACTTTTTAAAAATTCTAATGCATTAATTTGCTTATTTTCTTTAGGTGCAGTAATTAGATTAATTGCGCCCCATTTGAAAGATAAGAAAACAGATCCCGCAGTGATTGTTATTGATGATAAAATGACTTTTGTAATTAGCGTATTATCAGGACACATTGGGGGGGCAAATGAGTTAACTCAAGAAATTGCTGAAAAATTGAATGCATTACCCGTGATAACAACTGCTGCAGATGTAAACAAAACAATTGTAGTAGATTTGGTAGGTAGGGAATTTGGCTGGAAAATTGACGATGAAAAAACTGTAACTAAGATTAGTGCACACATGGTAAATTCAGAACCAATCGGTGTTTTTCAGCAAACAGGTAATACAAAATGGTATAAACAATTACCAAAAAATGTTACAATCTATGACAGTTTAGAAGAATTAAAAAAATCAAATTCTAAAGCTCATCTTATAATTTCTGAGGAAATTATTGATAATGAATTAGCTCAAGAATCTGTAATATATCGTCCTCAAAATTTAGTTATTGGTATCGGGTTACATTGGGATACAACAAAAGATACAATCAGAAATGGAATAGAAGATTGTTTAGAAAAATTTAATCTAAGTTCAAAATGTATTGCAAAATTGGTTTCAATAAAAAAACCTGAAGATGTTCAAGGGTTAATTGATCTTGGAAAAGAAATGAAAATACCTGTGGAGTATGTAGATAGAGAAGAACTTGCTGAAATAATAACTCCAAATCCATCTAGTACAGTCAAAGCATTTGAAGGAACAGCAAGTGTTTCTGAAGCTGCTGCAATTAAAGTATCAAATGGAGAATTGATTGTAGAGAAGCAAAAATTCCCGCCAAATTTAACAATAGCAATTGCGAGGAAGATAGAATGAAACGAGGGTTATTACTAATAGACAGAGGAAGCCGACAAAGAGAGGCATCTGAAGAATTAGAGGTGATATGTGAGGGAATTAAGGCTAAAGGAGATTATAATTTTGTTGATTTTTGTTTTTTAGAAGTTGAACCACCATATATTGAAGATGGAATTGAGAAATGTCTAAAACAAGATATTGACTCACTTACAATAGTTCCATATTTTCTATATCCAGGTAAAAAAGTAAAAAATGCAGTTACAGATGTAATGAAATTTCAAAAAGATACTAAAATTAAATTTCTTGTCACCAAACCAATGATGATGCATAAAACTTTGGTAGAAATAGTGAAGAATAGAATAGATTCAGTATTAAAGGAAAATCAAATTACTCTTGAAAATAAAGACGTAGACGTAATGGTCATCGGTCATGGAAGTGTGGATCCTAATGCACAAAGATCATTAAATTATGTTGTAGATGGATTAAAAAATGATTATAGAAATGTAAATAGAGTATGGTTAGAAATAGAACAACCAGATATTTTTGAAGGAATTAAAAGCTGTGAAAAAAACAATCCCAATGTTTTAGTAAATGTATTTTATTTTCTTCATGAAGGAGCGCATGTAAAAACAGATATCAATAATGATTTGATACCTGCATTAGAAAAATCTACGATTAAAAAAAGCTATATTACAAAACATATTGGAACAGATCAAAAAATGATAGATTTAATATTAGAAAGAGCAGAGGAGGTAGAGAATGCAAACTAAGAAAGGTCAATCAATTGAAGATGCAAGTATGAAAATGATTGAAGATGAAATTGGGTCACATAATTATAATGAAAAGGAATGGCCCATTGTAAGAAGAATAATTCACTCTACTGCAGATTTTGATTTTGCTGATAAAAATAGGCTCATTTTTCAAAAAGATGCAATAGAAAGTGGTATGAATGCTTTAAAAAATGGATGCAGTATTGTAGTAGATGTTAATGGGGTAATAGGCGGGCTCAATAAACAAAATCCAAAAGATTTTGGTAATGACATAGTTTGCAATATATCAAAACCAGAAATTATGCAACAAGCAAAAGATGAAGGTAAAACGCGTTCTCAAGTTTCAATGAGAATTGCAAAAGAGGACATTGATGGAGGTGTAGTAGCTATAGGAAATGCACCAACTGCATTAATGGAGGTAATTGAAATGGTTAATGAAGGAATAGTAAAACCGGCATTGATCATAGGAATTCCAGTTGGTTTCATCTGTGCCCCAGAATCAAAAGAAGCATTATCAAAGTTGGAAGGAACTCCGTTCATAACTAACTTAGGAAGAAAGGGCGGAAGCTCTTCAGCTTCAGCAATAATTAATGCAATTTTTAAATTAATTAGAGCAGAATCATCTACGTAAGATTATTGCTCTAAGTCATAAACTAGAATATCTTAAAAAATCTAAACTATTTGTTAAAAGAATCAAAGGCGAGATTGGAGAGCTTGAAAGGCTCAACCAACCTCATGAAGAATGGAGAGTTCCGTTCTTCAGTTATACGTTTTGTTAGTAATTTTTCAACTAACGCGATTTTGGAATCAAACGTAAAAAACTACAAGCATAGTGACCTATAAAATAAACGGTAGCGTGTAGTAATTGTGTCCAATATAAAATCAAAAAGCAATTTGTATTATTTACTTCCAGCATTTGGAAGCATAATTGGTGGACTAGTTGCCATGATTATCTTAAGAAAACAAGGTCGTCAATACGATAAACTAGGTAGGAATTGTGTTATTCTTGGAATTATTGCATCAGGATTTGCCATAGGCATGGATTATGTTAATAGCACATATGAAATTCCAATGATTGAGGATTACCTAAACCCTAATGGAATGTTTGATATTCTCAGTTGGTTTGGCGGTACAAGTGTCTATGTCTTTCCTCCAATTGTAATTCTATATTGTGTAATTGCTAAAATTATAAACAGAAATTAAATTATCTACGTGATTCATTTAGACAATTCTTTACAAAAATTTCAGCATAGTTAGAACTATCAAAATAAAGATGACCGTATGAGGCAAGTGTATTATTTTGAATTAGTCCATCTTGATGATTTGTTATTCCCTCTCCAACATCTAAATTAAAAGCAAATTTAGAATCAGATGATACAGATTCCAATTGAGAATAATGAAATTCATGACCGCGAAATGCATGTAAACTATCAGATAAAATATTTTTAGAAGACAACTTTCCTTTTGTGTAATTTAATCTCATTTTTTTTGTCATTGTTGTTTCCGCATCAAATAAACCAACCATTTTGAATTTTTTCTTATCATTAGTAATAGATTTGGTTAGATACATCAAGCCTCCACATTCAGCATAAATAGGAAAATTATTTTCAGATAATTTTTTGATAGATTTTTTCATAATTTGATTTTTTGCAAGATCATTTCCTAAAATTTCAGGAAATCCACCTCCAATGTATAATCCGTCACATTTTGGAAATTTTTTATCTTTGATTGGACTGAAAAAAGTTAATGATGCACCTTCACGCCGTAATGCATTCAAATTATCATCATAATAGAAATTAAATGAATTATCTAAAGCAACTGCAATTTTTACTTTAGTTTTTTTATAATTACTTTTAATATTTTTAGACAAAGGAATTGGATTTTTGATGATTTTGATGATTTGATCAATATCTAATGATTCTGAGATGATTTTTGAAGTTTTTTCAAGTTTATTTTTTAAAATTTTATTATCATATGTAGATATCAATCCAAGATGTCTTGATTCTAAATTTAAGGTAGGATTTTTTGGAATTACACCGATAATAGGTAGTTTTGTTTTTTCTAAAGCATCTCTACAAAGAATTTCATGTTTTTTACTTCCAATTTTATTTAAAATAATTCCAACAATTCTTGATGTTCTATGGAATTTTTTGAAACCTAAAGCAGTTGCACCGATAGAACGAGAAGTTTTACTTGCATCCAATACTAAAATTACAGGAGATTTTGTAATGGATGCAACATGGTGAGTACTAGCATGATTAGAAGATCCCTCAAATCCATCATAATACCCCATCACTCCCTCAATTATTGAAACATCAGAATTTGAATGAGAAACAAAACTATCCAAAACTTGTTTTTGGCCCATTAACCATACATCAAGATTGTATGTTTCATTTTTTGAAATAGATGAAAGATAACTAGGATCTATGTAATCAGGACCAACTTTGAAAGGTTGGACAGAAAAACCTCTTTTTTGTAAGGCATAGATAATTGAACATGTGATCGATGTTTTACCAACACCGCTAGTTGCACCGGCTAAAACAATTCGAGGTATTTTCAATGTATGTTTAGAATTTTTTTTTTATTTAAATTAATACATTAGAAGAATAACGAATGTTTTTACTGATAAAAATTAATGACTAATTGTGGAAAAAGATGGTTTAACTATTGTTTATACAGGAAAAGGTAAAGGAAAAACAACAGCAGCACTAGGAATCGCATTAAGAGCTACAGGGTATAAAAAGAAAATATGCATGATTCAGTTTATCAAAGGTTCATGGCATTATGGTGAAATGGATTCATCAAAGAGACTGGAACCAGAATTTGAAATGGTTGCGATAGGTAAAGGATTTGTTGGCATAATAGATGATAAAAGTCCAAAAATAGATCACCAAGAAGTTGCTAAAGAAGCAATTAAAATTAGTAATGAAAAAATTCAATCAGGTAAATACGATATAGTGATTTTAGATGAAATAAATTATGCAGTAAATCTTAATTTAATTTCACTTGATGATGTCTTAGAATTGATTAAATCAAAACCTCAAAAAATGGATTTGATATTAACAGGTAATTATGCAAAAGACGAGGTAATTGAAGCTGCAGATTTAGTAACAGAAATGAAAGAAATTAAACATCCATTTCAACGTGGTATTAAAGCAAAAGAAGGGATTGATTTCTAACGAGCAACATTAATTTACACATTGGGAAGTTTTAGAAGAATTGTCTACTGAAATTCAAGAAATGCCCGAACAAGGTGAAATTATTCTAGCCACAGTAACTAAAGTAATGGATCATGGGGCATACGTTACATTAGATGAATATGACGATATTCAAGGGTTTTTACACATTTCAGAAATAGCACCAGGCTGGATTAGATCAGTAAGTAGATTTGTCAAAGATGGTGAGAAAAAGGTTTTACTTGTAAAGAAAGTAAAATCAAATGATATCGATTTATCATTAAAACAAGTTTCAAAAGATCAAAAGAAGCAGAAACTAAAAGAGGTTAAAAAATATGAAAAAGGCAAAACATTATTAGAAAATCTTCAGGAAAAAACAAAATTAACAGATGAAGAAATTGAAAAAATAGAAGATAAAATGTATACACAATTTGATTCAGTTTATGATGGATTCATGGAAATTGCAAGAAATGGAATCAGTATAATTACAGATCTTAAATTTACAAAAAAAATTACAACTGCACTTGAAGAAATTTGTTCAAAAATTAAACTTCCATCAGTAGAAATTAGAGGAATCATGGAAATAACAAATAACAAGTCAAATGGGGTTGAAATAATTAAAAAAACACTATTAGATATAATAAAAAAAGATTCAACAATGGATATTACATATTTGGGAGCACCAAAATATAGAATATCAATTACTTCTGAGAATTTTAAAGCTGCTGAAAAATCATTAAAACCAATAATTGAAGAAATTAAAACAGACATAGAAAAGAAAAAGGGTTTATTCAAATTTACAAGAGAAGATTCAAAGAAAACACGAGAAAATTAAAATGAGATTTCTATTAAGAAAATGTTCAAAGTGTGCTCATTATACATTAAAAGATAAATGTCCAAAGTGTAGGGAAGAAACAAAATCTGTACATCCAGCTAAATTTTCACCAGATGACAAATACATGAGATATAGATTAGCAGAAAGATATTCTTAAACTTAATTCCTTAGATTCTTACTAAATCTTTAGTAAACTTGTGCATTATAATTGGTCTATCTTTTACAATAACTGAATCTTCTATTCTGATTCCAAATTTATTTGCTAGATATACTCCAGGTTCCACAGTAATTGCCATATTTTCTTTTAATTTAGTATTACTTCGATAAGAAATAGTTGGAAGTTCATGTACTTCTAATCCAATTCCATGTCCAGTTGAATGAATGAAATATTGACCATAATTTTTTTCTTCAATGTATTTTCTACATGCAGCATCAACATCGCTAGAATCAACATTTGGTTTAACAGACTTAAGACCAAGTCTTTGAGATTCTTTAACAATTTCATATGCTTCATTTGCTTGAGAAGAAATTTTTCCAAGTGCAAATGTTCGGGTTGAATCAGAAACATATCCTTTGTATCTTAATGTAAGATCAGTTACAATAAGATCACCTTTTTTGAATTTTCTTTGACTTACTTGTGCATGTGGAAGTGCGCCGTTTGGACCTCCAGCAATAATTAAAGGATTTAGTGTAGATGCATAGCCAGTGTCAAACATTCCTTGTTCCATTGCATATGTCATCAAAATTGTTTGTAATTCAGATTCTTTTTGTCCAACTTTAATTTTTTTTGAACAAATTGTAAACATTTCATCAATAATCTTTGAAGCTTTTTTTAAGATTTTAATTTCTTTTTCATCTTTTACAATACGAGCAGCATAAAACGGCTCTACAGATGATTTAATGTGTGGAATTGATTTTTTTAGACTTAACATAGTTGAATAATTTTGGCAATCAGTACAAACAAGATTTTTCTTAATTTTCTGTATCAGTGTGGAGATTAATCCAGATCCACGTTCAGCAGTAATTACATCACAATCTTCTGATTCACTTATTGCTCTTCCAACCTCCAGTTCGGGAGCAATAATGGTTGTTTTTCCATTTTTTTCAAGTAATCCAATGGCCTCACCCCAAAAACCAGTCATGTAAAATAAATTCTCAGGCTCAAATGTAACTAATGTATCACAATCAATCTTTTGAGCATGTTTTAGAAGATTTTTTCTTCGTTGCTTCATATCAAAATATTGTATATTCTTAATTTATGTATGATGTAAAGTTTGTATAAGGAATTTAAAAAAAAATAGCGTGTCAGAAGAAAAGAAGAAAGTAGTTGCATTGCTTTCTGGCGGTTTAGACAGTCAACTTGCAGTAAAAATGATGCAAAAACAAGGATTCGAAGTTTCAGCTGTTGCAATTAAAACTCCATTTTGTGATTTTGATTGTGGCAGAGGATGTGGTTTTGAAATTAGAGAAAGGGCAGATGATCTTAATGTAAATTTAAAAACAGTTTATCTTGGTGACGAATACATTGAGATGTTAAAACATCCAAAGCACGGAATTGGTGCAGGATTTAATCCATGTGTGGATTGTAGAACAATGATGTTTGATGCTGCAAAAAAACATATGGAAGAGATCGGTGCAGAATTTATTATTTCAGGTGAAGTATTGGGTCAACGTCCAATGAGTCAACATGCACCATCATTAAATATTATTGAAAAAGAATCAAATTTGACTGGAAAAATTGTCAGACCATTATCTGCAGGATTATTGCCACCGACAGATGCTGAAAAAAGTGGTTTAATTAAAAGAGAAAATCTTGGAATGATTAAAGGAAGACAAAGAAAAATTCAAATGCAAATGGCTAAAGAATACGGTATTGAAAATCCACCAAATGCAGGTGGAGGTTGTTTG
>JABHXI010000093.1 GCA_018657375.1 Candidatus Nitrosopumilus sp.
AGAATCAAATGAAAATTACAAGAACAATGGAATAAGCATGTTTGCAGAATCAACGTTCAGAGTCATACCAGATAAACCAAACACAGGATCAACAATTCGAATTACAGGTGACCAATTTGCTGCGTCTCAAAAATTTAATTTTTATATTGATAGCGAAAAAGTTGGAAATTTTGTAACTGATAGTAATGGTCATTTTATTACAACAATGCAAATTCCAAATATAGAAAAGGGAAGTAGAGCAGATTTTAGAGTTATAGGTCATGATCAAATAGAGAGAAAAATAAGTCTGAAATTAGGAGAAAATGAAAATAGAAGTCTAGACGAAATTAGACTTAAAATAAAAGGAATTTCAGATGTAATGTATCAAGGAGACAAATTGGAACTTGAAGGAACTGGAACTCCAGGAAAATCCATCGTAATAGAAATCACCAATCCAGAAAAAATAATAATAAACACCAGAATAGCAACAATAGAGAATACGGGAACATGGAAGTTATTAGAACCAATTAGCATACCATTGGATGCACAATTTGGAGAATATAGTGCAACAGTTTCTGATGGAAGAAATGAGATTTTAAAAAAGTGGACTGTTAAAACAAACAAAGTGATCATAATCAATCCAGAAAAAATACAATTTGATGCAGGAGAATTAATTAAATTTAATGGAACAGCCCTGCCAAACATTCCATTAGAGTTGATTTTAGAAAATAATCTAGGAGACGAAATATCGTCAGACATCATACAGGTTGGAGATTCAGGACTAGTAGAATTTGAATATCAAACAACTGAAAATGAAGATACAGAAGGAACATGGACTTTAATTGCAACTCAAGAAAACAATAAAGAATTCATCTATGTTGGATACGATGTAATACCAACAATTCCAGTGAACATAAAATTTGACAAATCAAATTATAAAAATACAGAAAAACCAATAGTCAGTTTAGCAGGCATACCATCAGAAAAAGTATCATTGATAATCATAACACCGTCAGGAAGTGTTGTCGGTTCAGACATAATAATTCAATTAAAAGCAGATGGCAGAGGACAGCATGATTTAGATTTATCAGGTTATGTATCAGGAATTTATACAGCAGTAGTTAAAAAAGGAGGTTCACAAAATAGTGAAAACTTTTCAGTAGGACTACTAACAGGTTCAGGACAAATCAGCAGTAAAATTACACAAACAGAATACAATCAAGGAGAGCGCATATTGTTGTTAGGCAGTACAACAAATCCCAATTCATTAATGACTGTAACGCTAATTAATCCTGATGGAGATGAGGTTAAAACTTTAGAAATTGCATCAAATAGTGAAGGGATGTTTTCTGAAGAAAGATTAAAAATTCCCTCAGATGGACAAGTAGGGCCATGGGAAATTATGGTTACTAGTGGTTCCAATTTAGATAAAATTCAGTTCGACGTATTTTCTAAAATGACGGAAGGAATGGTTGTAAAAGCAACTGAAGAAGTCACAGCAGGGGATTTACTTAAAATCGATATTGTGGCATCTCATAAAACTTCCATAATAATAGAAATAACAAATGCAGAAGGAGATGAGATGCAGGGACTAATGTGCAATACAACAAAAGAATTCAAATGTGAAACATTTTGGTCCACTCCAAAAACTACAATTCCAGGAACATATACGATCAAAGCATATGATGCAATTAGTTCAAGTGAAACAACATTTGAAGTAATAATGAAGTAAAACAATTTTATCTTAGGTAATTAAACAAATCATAATGAATCTTAAAGATAAAATTACAGAATACCCAAATTTTCCAAAAAAAGGAATATTATTTAGAGATTTTAGTCCAATCCTAAAAGATCCTTCATCATTATCATATATTGCAGATGAATTTTCAAAACATTTTCATCCGAAAGATGTAGATGTCTTTGCAGGAATTGAGTCAAGAGGATTTCTACTAGCAACAATTTTGGCATTAAAGTATAACAAAGGGATAGTTATGATTAGAAAAGCGGGAAAGTTACCTGGAAAGACTACAAAATTAGCATATACAATCGAATATGGAAAGGATACAATAGAAATTCAAAAAGATATCATCAGCGAGGGTCAAAAAATTGTAATTTGTGACGATTTACTTGCAACAGGTGGAACGGCAAAGGCATCTGCAAAATTAATTGAAAAAGTAGGTGGAAAAATTACAGGATTTGCATTCATCATAGAACTAACAGGTTTGAACGGAATTAAAGGAATAAGCAAATACAATTGTAAATCATTGGTGAAATATTGATGGAAAAAGATGTAGAAATTGGAATTTTTGGAGGAACTGGAATTTATGATTCAGGACTACTTGAAAATGCACAAGAATTAGAAATAGACACTCCATACGGCAAGCCATCAGATACAATAACAGTGGGGACATTCAAAGGACGAAAAATTGCATTTCTTCCAAGACATGGAAAAAAACACACAATTCCACCACACATGATTAATTTTAAAGCAAATATCTGGGCATTCAAAGAATTAGGAATTACAAGAATAATAGCACCGTCAGCAGTAGGAAGTCTAAAAGAAGAATTAGCTCCAGGACACTTTGCATTACCAACACAGTTTTTAGATTTTACAAAATCAAGAGAAGGTTCATTTTCAGAAGAGGGAAAAGTTATCCACATATCAGTAGCAGATCCATTTTGTCCTGAACTACAATCTTCAATTCTAAAAGTAACAGATCAACAAAATATCGGAATTCATAAAGATTGCACCTATGTTTGTATTGAAGGTCCACGATTTTCAACAAGAGCAGAATCAAAGTTCTATAGAACTACAGGAGCAGACATCATCGGAATGACACTAGTTCCAGAATGTCACCTGGCAAGAGAAGCACAAATGTGTTATGCTTCAATTTCAACAG
>JABHXI010000094.1 GCA_018657375.1 Candidatus Nitrosopumilus sp.
CATCTTTAGTATATTTTTAAATTGTGAATTGGTATGATAGTTTGTAGATACAATCAAGGTTTCAACAGCACTCATTTTTAAAGCACGATGTATGACGCTATTTCTTTTTGCAGTTAATCCATCCTTCACTAAATTCTCATATTTTTGGATTAATTCCACCATGTGTTTTTTTCTGTACTCGTACAAATGGTGAATGATTATCTCATGAATGTCATTAATCGAAGTTGTGAAAGACAGTCCTTCAACAAACCTACATTTTGAAGTTAGTTCGGAATTTAATTCGTCATAAAATTCTGTTTTCCCATTACCATTTCCCCCTAAAAGTATAAGTTCAGAACCTGCGCCCATCAGTCTAACTTTATTTGCAACCTTTTTGAAAAAGACGTGAATTTTTGTTTGTCTTGCACGTAAAAATCGGCCCTGGCTTTGTCCGCCTTTCTTGTGTCTTCCCTGTAAATCAATTTTTAATTTAGATTCTTGAATAATTTGACTGCCTTGGAATTTTTGTATTTTTGCAGTTTTTTGATCAACTGTTACCAGTAAAACATTGTGATTTGTTTTTAAAATATCTGAAAACGGTTTAACGTATGGTTTTTTATTTTCCATATAGATATAAGGTAATTTCTGAGAGGTTCCAATCACCTTAACTTCAATTTTTCCGCTCTTAATCCAACCAAAAATACACAGTGTTTTAGTGAATTTTCCAACAGACACAGGATTCTTTTTTAGTTCCAATATTTTTTTTCCAATTCTTAATTCAATTTTTTTAAAGGATTCAGAACGGCTTGTTTCTTGCAATAGTTGAATTGTGTCCTGTCCTTTTCCATATGGATAATATACGGAAATACAGGGGGTATTGATTTTCTTTAATTCTTGTAAAAATTGATTCAATGATAGCCATTCAGATGAAGAAATTTCAGACAATTCAGCATGACCAGTCATAAAAACCAGTAAAATTACTTTTGTAATAAGATTTGTGAAATATGATCAAAACAAGCAAGATTAATGAAAAAGATCGAAAAACCAGAAATTAGCACAATTTTACCCTAAAATTGAATTTTTTATAACAATTTGAAATAGCTTATATACTAACAACACGGGGAGATGCTGTATTATTTTGGTTCAAGAAATTGCTAACACAGACACCATGTGTGGACGTTGTGGAAAAAATGGAATGTTGACAGACAATGTCACAGGAGAAAGATTCTGTGGCAAGTGCGGTTTTGTAATTTCTGAAACGTTGCAAGATGCAGGACCTGAATGGAGATCATTTTCAAAAGAAGGCGGAGCAGATCCAACACGAACTGGTGCACCAACATCATTAACAATGCACGATAGAGGACTTGCAACAATTATCAATCCGCTAAACAAAGACGCGTCTGGAAAACCGTTGTCAACGACAATGAAGAGTACAATTGAACGTCTCAGAACTTGGGACAGTAGAAGTAAAGTTAATGCGTCAGCAGATAAAAATTTGAGACAGGCATTAAGCGAACTAGCCACATTAAAAGATAAACTTTCACTTTCAGATTCAGTTATTGAAAAAGCGGCTTACATTTACAGAAAAGCATTAGAGAAAGGATTGGTAAAGGGTCGTTCTATTTCTGCATTAATTGCATCTGCATTATATGCAGCTTGTAGAGATACCGAAACACCAAGAACTTTGAAAGATGTTGCAGATGCAGGGAACATTAAGAAAAAAGATATTGCAAGATGTTATAGATTGTTACATAGAGAATTAGAATTAAAAATGCCGGTAGTAGATCCTACACAATGCGTTGCCAAAATTGCAAGTAAATTACAGATATCAGAGAAAACAAAACGTTATGGAATTAAGGTGTTAAGAGAAGCACAAGAACATGAAGAGTCAGCAGGTAAAGACCCGATGGGTCTTGCAGCAGCAGCACTTTACTTGTCATGTGTTAAAAATGGAGAAGATAGAACTCAAAGAGACATCGCAGAAGCTGCAAACGTGACAGAAGTCACAATAAGGAATAGATACAAAGGGCTAAGATTAGACCAAAGTATAGTGAGGACTTGATGAGATAAAATGCCACAAACAAAACCAATCATAGCAATAGTAAACGTAGTTGCATCAGCAACAATTGATCAAAAATTAGACTTGATAGATATTACAACTAAATTTCCAGATGTAGAGTATCATCCAGAGCAGTTCCCAGGAGCAGTATTCAGACTTAAAAATCCAAAAACAGCCACATTGTTGTTTAGTTCTGGTAAAATGGTATGTACAGGTGCTAAGTCACAAGAGTTAGCAGAGACTGCAGTATCAAATGTAGTAAAAATATTGAGAAAAGGTAAAATCAAAATTAAAAAAGATGCCGTAGTTCAAATTCAAAACATCGTATCGTCAATCAACCTCGGAGGCAAAGTCAACCTGGAGCAGGCTGCAAGAACGCTGCCAAGAAGCATGTACGAGCCAGAGCAGTTCCCAGGACTGATTCACAGAATGCTTGATCCAAAAACAGTGATTCTAATTTTTGCATCAGGAAAACTGGTTTGTGTCGGCGCTAAACTTGAGAGTGAAATTCATCGTTCAGTTCACCAAATCCATAGTTTGCTAGAAGAAAAAGATTTGATGGTATACGAATAATTAAAAAAATAATCATTCAATTTTTAACGGTATTTCAACATTTCCAAAACTTTCATCGACTCTAAAATCATAATTTTTAGATGGATCATATAGAAATTGATTTCCACCATACCCAATATTTGGTCCAAACATCATGTTGAAGATAATTGATGTTCCAGGGTTAATTGGAATTTGTCCAGATACAAAGTCCATTCCAGCATACTTGAATGACTTGGAGCCGTCCCATACATCATAGTTGCAGATTGAAGGTCCCGTACATTTTAGCGAAACAACCTCACTGCCGTTATTTTCAGCTAAAATCCTTAAACGAAGCATAGCCTGGCCAGAAGAACTTATTTCAAATTCGTTTCCAAAATTTCCAATTCCAGGATAGTAGTAAGTGATAGAACCTACAGGGTATGCGTCAGAGGATTTTTTGAATTCGGCGGACTCAAGATTTTGTTTAATTTCTTTTTCGCAATTGAGTCGTTTGTAATTAGATTTAATGGATTCACATTCAGAAACTATTGAATCGGATACAGATTCAATGGAATTTTGACTTACTGAAATAATACCGTTTTTTACAAGATGGTTAATGCCACTTAAAAAATCAGATTCAGTTATCTGGCCTTCTGCCCACCATCCTGCGTTGTTTTTGACCCATGGGGGGATTTCATCATTTTTTTCTGAGGAGGTTGTTGAGTCAACCTCAAGAACATTTGCTTTGATTAAGAACTGAATACCGTGAACAAAGGAAGCGTCGTCAATTGAGCCGTCTGCCCACCATCCTGCGTTGTTTTTGACCCATGCAGGCACTGTTTCAGCAGATTTAGACATGCGAAAGTTAGGATCTATTTCATCAAGTAGAGGATTCATGTTTTGACCAGAAATTTTAACAATTGCGGCTGAAAAAATATCAGACGTAGAACCATCAGGCATAGTGAAATCCACATATTTGGCATAAACAGTGTCTCCAGGCATTGAAACTAGACGATTTTTTGCAGTGTCTCCGGAATCAGCGATAAAAACACGTCCTTTGAAAATTCCACTATACACTCCAGTTTCCACAACAGGTATTTCAAGACCGCTAGGTGAAGAATCAGACCAGACATAAATTGTAAATTTATCAGCGAAGTTCGGGTACTCTTTTTTGTTCATATCGTCATCATGAACGTAAATATCTACAAAAGAATTTGGAGAGATTATTTCTTGTTTCCAATACATGCTTCCAATATTGGAAGATTCAGCAAATGCAAATGGAAACGACAATGCAAGTAACGGAACAACTATTGCGAGTATATTCAATATGATAATTTCCAATTTTTCTTATTTAAAAAATAACACTAGCCATGCATAGTGCTAAAGATATAAAAATAAAATAAGAAAAAGGGGAAAATTATTCTAGGTCTAGATGGATATTTAGACTTCCAAATGGCTCACTGATTCTAAATTCATAACTCTTTGAGGAGTCATATTCAAATTGTGTTCCACCATATCCAATGTTAGGACCAAAGAGAATATTGAATTCTTTAGAAGTTCCAGGGTTCAAATTAATTTGACCGCTAGTGAAATCCATTCCAGAATACTTGAATGACTTGGATCCATCCCATACATCATAGTTACAGATTGCAGGACTTGTACAGTTTAAACCCAGAATATCTGAAGAAGTGTTTTCAGCTAGCATCCTAACAGATAGAATAGGTTGTCCTGTTGGACTAATTTCAAATTCGTTTCCTTCAGAATTTACTCCAAACCAATAATAATTAATTGGTCCAACTTGAAATAGTTCAGCACCTGTTTTGTAGGTATGAACCAGAATTTCTTGTTTTATGGGTTTTTCACAATCAAGTCGTTTGTAGGATTTTTTAATTTCAGAGCATTTTTCAAGTTCGTCTTCTAGTGATGCAATAACAGAGTCACTGCCTGAAGATTTAGATTTATCAGAAGACGTCTTTTGAGTAGCCTGTTTAGCCACGTCGCTTGCTTGTTCAGGCAAGATCTTCATAATTCCTCCTTCTACCAAAAATTGAATTCCTTGAATAAATGAGTCGTCGTCAATTGAGCCGTCTGCCCACCATCCTGCGTTGTTTTTGACCCAAGATGGGATTTCGTTACTCGAACTCACACCCTGTGTGGTTGGAGGAATTTTCATAACTCCTTCCCTGACCAAAAACTGAATTCCCTGTACAAATGAGTCGTCGTCAATTGTTCCATCTGCCCACCATCCTGCGTTGTTTTTAATCCAAGATGGAACTTCTGCAGAAGCAGAGGTAACACTTGAACTAGCAAGTAGCAGTACTGCAATTGTGGAAATTGCGGTTAGCATCATTTTCATTAATTGTTTAAGAAAATAATCATATTTAACATGCTGCCAAATCAAATTCTAGTGCTAAAAAAATAAGGGCAAAAGGGGCAAAATTCTAGTGGCAAAGCAGTTTTTAGTGATTTGCTGTTATATACAAATCAAAAAATAGTATTAGAATGAATGAAGAGAAATGCAATGTGCTTCCTAAAGAACAAAAAAATAACAACAGTTGCAAAGAACTGGCATTAAAGGACATCAACGCATTTGTAAAAGCAAGATTCACAGAAGTAAAAAAATCCAACAAAATAAAAGAATTAGTGTCGTTTCAATCTACAAACAAATTTTTCATCATGGTTCGCAGCCAAGAGGAATTAAAGATATTGGGAAGAATTGTTGCAAGTAATAATAAAAGTAACCTACCAGAGATATTATCGGAATATGAAAAACATCTCAACATAGTTTTAATGTTATGTCCCACAGTTAAAACACATAGTAATGTATTGATGCACATTTTCGGATTTTTTTCTAACGAATTTTCAGATTTGGAAAAAAACAAATTCTTGGAGTTGCAGGACAATTACAAAAAAGGAAAAAGTACAATTGGTGCAACCCTTGCAGAGATACATCCAATGACATACAGATTTAACAAGACATACCTGGCTAATCAATCATATTTTCTTTTGTATGCAAATCAAGAGGAAGAAAGTATTTTTAAAATTCTAGATAAAAAATAGATAAAATAATTTAAAAATAAAAATACGGCAAAACAGTTAGTTTGTTTCTATAAATTATGACACAGTTCTACGCACAATTAGTTCTAGATACAATTAGTTAGAAGATAAAGATGAATGAATCATGTGTAAAGTTAAAAAAATACATTGAGATCTTAAATCATCAAAAATTCAGAGTAAATGTGATGATGAAATAACACGGGTAAAAAAAAGAAACATAA
>JABHXI010000095.1 GCA_018657375.1 Candidatus Nitrosopumilus sp.
AAATTTTATATTCCTACTCCTGATTATGCTAAAAAATCACAGCAACGTCTTGAACAAAACACCAATAAAACATTTCATGATCTAAAATTAAAAATTAATAGATTGGATTCTGATTATCCACACAAAGATGTTGATGAAAAAATATCCATTGCAACAACTCTTTTCAAAAGTCTTCTTGAAACTGATAATGGATTTACTATTTTAGATTCTATAAAAAATCATAAAAAAACATTGTATCGTGATGAACATTTAATGATTCAACAATTGATTTTTCATGTTTTTAAAATTATTAAAAATGATGTGGATTATGAGTTAATTTTTCCCACAATTGTGAGTTACCACCAGGTAAATCTTCCAACATATACTCCTGATGAGTAAAATTTCATCTAGTTATTTATTCAGGGTTGTTTTATCATAATTTAATGGGATTACTTTATACCAAATTCTATATGGATTTTGATGAAAATGAATGGAAACAAATTTCCACTAATCCAATAATTTTTCAAACTCAAAAAGATAACGTTTCTTTAGAAATTGAAGATACTTCTCATAAATCATATAAATTAATTTTTAAAAATGGTGCTAAATTTCATATGTTTCGAGTAACTGGAAAATTTAGGTTAACCTGGAATGATGATGATATTGTTTAAATTTACCAACCAAAATCCATACTATTGTTAGCATGTCTTTAGAAATTCAAATTAAAACTATTTTAAATGATTTTGAGGGTATACATTCTGATGATTTTTTAAGAATTTTAGGTGAAATTATGCGTGAATTTAAAAGTAATGTGACAATTGAATACCTCACAGGTAAAATTAAAAAAATAAATGATCTTACAGATGAAATTGAAAAGAAAAAACAATGTAAATTACTTTTGCCTTATTTGGATTGGTATTTACAAGGATTATAGATTTAATCTGAATACTGTTTAATTTTTACAAGTCCAATTTTAATTGATTCTAAATCTTTACTTGCTTCTTGCATATTCCCTAATAGTTTAATAAAATATTCTGCACCTGTATCTTCTGCTTTTTTAATATCTGCCTGACGACATTCTAATGCCTTTTCTAAAATTTCTAAATCCTGTTCTAGTGATTGTACTGATATTATGTTAAGTAAACTTTGTTCCATTTTTTCTTTCACTTCTTCAATAATTGGAATTCTTTTTTTTGCTTGTGATTGTAATACTGGTGCAAACATTGCAGCAGCTTCTTTTAATTCTGGACTTGCATGAATTGTTTGTAATCTTTTTTTATAATGAACTAAAGATTTTAAAATAATTTGATAACCTCCTTCTTCTTTAAGATAAATTCCTCCAATCCATGATTTTTTAGACATTTATAAAATATTTTTTATGTATTATTATAATTTATTTATTGGATTGATTATTACATAAATTTAAAATTATTTTTTAATTAAATTCAAATATCATAATTTTCTTTTATTGGCTGTTCATTTTTATTAATTAAATATAATAAAATTCCAGCTAACGTAACACCTATTCCACTTAGACCCACAAATGTACCTATATTTTTAATAAATTTCAATATCTCCGATCCATCTATTAAATAAAATAACAATAACCCTAGAATGAACATACTCCCGCCTACGATCATTAATGGCACTCCTGTTTTCATTCATTTTAGAATTCTATTTCTGATTAATAAATGGCATAAATCTACTATAGATCCATAATTATTTTCATTTTTTAATAGCTTATATTTGACACTAGTTTTTTTTGATTCATAATGGTTGCCAAAAAAAAGATTGATCTTTTAAAAATTATTCAAGAAATTGTTGGATTAAATTCTAAGATGCGATTTGCCGCAATTATTGATGCTAAAGGAAATATTCGTGAAGGTATTATGAAAAAAGGTCAGACTAGTCTTAATTCTCAAAAAGAAGAAGAACATTTCTGTGCACAGGTAGCTCAAAGAAGAACTATGAGAAAAGAATTTGATCGTTCTTTAGGAAAGGTACGATATATCCATGTTGAAAGAGAAAAGGTATCTCAATTAGTTATCTATACAAAAAGAAATATTGTATTTTTTACAATGGAACCTGAAACTCCAATGAGTACTAAAATTCGATTAATTACAAAAATAAAGAAACTTACTGCTGATCTTTAGTTTCATCGTAAGTATTGAGTATTTTTAAATTCTAATGCCTTTTCACAAATATCTTGCAGATTCTAAAATGTTTGAATATGATCGACACTATAGAGAATGTCAGCAACAAAATAAACCATTTATCAAATCAAAAATAAATCCTGCACATGGTAATTCATCTATCACTATGGATCTGATGACATGTAACTATGTGTTTTCAAAATCTGAACAAAATGAAATTAAAAAATTAATTCAAGATGAAATAGAATTTGTAAATTCAAATTGTAAAAATTCATTTAATGATTATAGTGTTGATGAGGAACTCATTTGGATTGATGGTGTTTCATCTGATCATGTAGATTTCATATGTAGAAGTCTATATGATTTAAGCCAAAACTCTCACAATTAGAATCTAATTACATTTTTTAAAATTTTATCAATTACTTGAATTTCTTGTTTTCTGTCTTTTATTGTGGTCTCATTCCATTTTTTTAAAAATTCTGATTGTTGGTCCATTTTTTCTAATTCTGCAACATATTTTACTAAATGTATTTTGTAATCGTGCAATAAGTCTAGGTGCTTATTGTGATTTTTTTCAGCTGGAGTTGTCATCCCATTCCTCTTTTTTTATATCTGGAAATAACTCTCTAATTCGTTTTCTATCTTTTTCTATTGCCTCGATTCTAGAAGTTAGATGTTCTTGAATTGCAGGTTCTCCCTTTTGACTCATTTCTGTTTCTATGTCTGTAATTATTTTAGTTAGTGATCTATAGTATATCAAATGGTTTTTCTTTGATTCCTCTGATTTATCTTCAATTTTTTCATCCATATTTTGTTATACGTTTATTGGAAATAAGTACTTGATCTTTTGAATTTTTTATTTTAAAAATTATTTATATTTAGTACTAACTTTCTTCTATTAATTTAATTCCTGTAGGAGTTAATCGTGTAATCCATGGAAATGAATTTCCTTTTTCTTCATCAATTCCTCCCCGAACTAGATTTTCATCAATTAAATATTTTGCATTTTTAAAAATAATTTTATTGTCCATTTCTTTTAATCCTGGAAAATTATACATGTGCATTTCAGGATTTTTTGAAGACCCTTTTAGTCTTGCATAATATTCTATTAAAATTATTTTTTTTATTTCATTATCTTTTTCTTTATTTATTTTCAATATTTTAAATTATTTTTAGTACATTAAAATTTTATAGTTAATTTTAAAAAATAAAACTGGCAGATTTTTGTACATTCACATTGTCTATTTTAAAACAAATTTTTGAATGATTCAAATCGGGATTGAGAAATTTTTGGTTTATTTCTGCCCACTATTTTAAATAGGGAAATCCCAGTTTCTGCACTAGTTCCTTTTAATGCCCATGAGCCATTTTTCATTAAATATGGTTGTGGATTTTTCATGGTTACTTTTTTTCGTGCTTTTATATCATATGCTTCTATCTTTGTCATTAATTGAAATTAAAAATTTAATATTATTGATGAAGTGTAAATTTTTTCATAGTTTTTAGTTGGAAAAATAATTTATTTTTAATTTAGGCTCACATTTTTTCAGAATTATGAATACTACACTAATATTGTAAATGAATTACAAAATTATATGAAAATACTTATCGATGAAATGGATGATGGATGGGATGAAAAACTTCAGGAATTAGGATTTGATGCATACAGTGTTAAAAAATTACGTACTGATGGTCATAAACTAAGAACTGATTATTCTGTAATTAATTATGCTAAAGAAAATAATATGATCCTTGTTACTCGTGATACTGAAAGTGGTCAGGCATGTGAGGAAAATAATTTACCCTATGTATTGCTTGATAATGATGCTATTTTTAAAATTGTTTTAGAAAAATTAAAAAATTCTTAATTAACATTCTTTGAATCTATTTGACTTATTCGCAGGTTTTCAAGAATTTTATTTAAAAAATCTTCTTCCGTCTGATGTGATATGTTATTCATTATTAATTCCCAGCAATCATCTATCTTTCTTTTTATTTGTGGAAACATTTTATCTTTTTTAAATGTAGGATAATATGATAACAATTTCATTACTCCATCTGTTGACTGTACAATGTGTATTAGGTGTATTATCGATCTTAATCTCTCATGGTAGGAAAATTTTTCTTGTTGACTTATATTTTCAAAATTCATTATTTCTTCAAATATTATGTTAATTTCTTTGTGTAAATTTTTAAGTTGATTGTTTACTGACTCATACAAATTAATTAGTTCATATTCTATGTGTGATCTATTGTGAACTTTTTTTTCTACTTCCCCTGATTCCACTAATGCACTGATTTCTCTGTATACTATTTTTTCATTACCTACCTTTTCTATCACTCTTTTAGCTAATTCTGTTCCTCGTATTTTGCCATTTTCGTTAAGAATTCTAATTATTTCTGTTTTAATTATTTCTGAGTTTTTATCCATTTATCTTCATC
>JABHXI010000096.1 GCA_018657375.1 Candidatus Nitrosopumilus sp.
ATCGTAGGCACACATCATTCGTTCATTTTTAATTCAGGTAAAACAAAAACCCTATCAGGTTTAATTTTAAAAATAATTCTTTTCTCACCATCCTGCTTAAACGGATAATGTTTACGGCCCATGTATTGTTCAGTTAATTTATCCGCGTGAGAGTATTCGCTGTCAGAAATTATTTCAATTACGGTTCCACGAATAGTAGTCATGTCAAGGGGATTGTCATTAGAAGTGACAGAGACAGCCACACGGGGATCACGTAGAATATTTTTATGTTTTATTCTGCCCTCAGCAGAGTTTACTAAAATAAAACCGTCCTCATAATTTGCCCATACGGGTGAAAGTTGAGGAGAACCGTCCTTCATAATAGTTGCAATAAAAACAAGATTTTTTTCTGAAAATAATTTTATCGCTTTAGAATCAATCATAATTTCAGGAACCCCATTTTACAATCAAACATGTTTTTCAAACAGTGTTTAAAATTGAATTTTAGCATGTTTTTCAGTTATTTCAATTCAAAATAACAATTACTATTTGATCGCAATGAAAAGAGAATCAGATACAAAATAGAATTTATTTTGTATTTGATTTTTCAAGGACATTAGTCATTGCCCTATTCATAATCTCCATAACCAGGTATTGAGAATACTCTGCAGATTGCTTACCCTTAGATTTACTAGTCTTGGATCCCAATCCTTTGAGAATTTTTTCAACTTTAACGGACGTGTTGTCAATAATTTTGGAATACGTCGAATCAAAATTTTCAGGAGTTTGAAAATCCAGCAGTTTTGTTGACGTACTGTAAAATTTAGTAATTGCGCCACGAGATTCTTCAATTCTGGCAATTTCAATTAAGCCAGAAACCTTCAAGATTTCTAAATGATGTCTAATAGTGGTTAGTGCTTTTTTGTAACCATGCTTCTTCAGAGATGTACAAATTTGATCAGCAGATAATGATTGATGGTATAAAATTTCAACAATTTTTGCACGTGCAGGGTCTTCAATTGCACGAGCGTGTCCAATACTTGTAGTAACGGTACGATTTACTTTAATTTCCTTTTCTAATAATGTAGACATACTAAGATTACATTTTATTCTGATCTAAAAGATCCTCGTATCATATTTTTTTGTCCATTTGCATCAATTTTTGTTTACTTTAACAAACATGATACCGCTATTAAAAATATACAATAGCCTACAATGAAAGTAGTAGTGCATTTAATATTATTAGTAGCATTACAGTAATTATGAAGTAAGTACAAAGTATATCATACACACATCAAAAGTATAGTAGCGGTTCCAAAAATATCAAAAAATAAAATTTCTAAAACAATGTCGGCAAATTTATCACAAACAGGTTAATTTTTGAACATATGAAAAGTATGATTCGAGTTGAAATCTAACCCAGAGTCAAGGTTACGTATAGAATTTAGATTAAAGAGTTGCCAGTTAATTTCTCATATGCAATGACATACCGTTCCGTAATTGTTTCGATAATGTCAGACGGGATTTGGGGTGCAGTTGGCTCTTTACCCTCATTTCGCTCATCTTCAAATTGTTTCTGATATCCATTAGCAGTTAGCCAATCACGTAAAATTTGTTTGTCGTATGATTCCTGAATTTTTCCAACAGCAAAGGTGTCTTTTGGCCATAACCTGTACTCATCAGGCCCAATTGAATCACCTAGCACAATTTTACCATCCAAAATTCCAAATTCTAATTTCAAATCAGCCAAAATAAAACCAGCATCGTTAGCAACAGATGCCATCCGCTCATAGATGTCAATGGATGTTTTTTCCAGCCAAACATACTGCTCCTCAGAAACTAAATTCATCTCCAATGCCATCTCCTTATCTACAGGAACATCGTGTTCAGATTTGGTAGTAGGATCAAATAACGGCTTAGTCAGTTTTGCTGCAAGAGTAGTGTCTGTATTATCAGGTAACTGTATGGAACCATTTTTCCACCTGCCAATCAAACTTCCGTAAAAATAACCCCTTACAACGCATTCCATAGGAATCATTTTCATTTTTTTTACAAGAATTGTAGTGTCAGATTCGCGAGATATGAAATGGTTAGAAACCTCTAGTTTATCGAACCAAAATTCTGCAAATCTGCATAAAACTTTACCTTTTTTGGGAATGTCCTGACTGAACTTTACATCATAAGCAGAAACCCTATCCGAGAATTCAAAAAGTAGCGAATTTTCATCCACATCATAAAGATCCTTTACCTTTCCACTAGTCAGAAACTTCAATTAATTATATTGAATTTCAATAGGATTTAACTGATAGGAAAATAAAAATATTAAAAAAATGTGTGTGCCTATTTGACATCAATGCCATTCCAAAAAGCCACCATTCCTTTTAGTTTAGAGGCAGCATCGTTGGGTTCAGCATAATACCATGCACAGTCTTTGTTGGTCTTTCCGTCAACAGTTACAGAATAATAATTGGCCTTTCCCTTCCAACCGCAAACAGTAGTTAGTTCAGCTTTTGCAAAGTATTCTGATTTTATTGAATCAAACGGAAAATAATGATTGCCGTCAACAACTTCAGTGTTGTCACTTTCAGCAATTACCACATTATTCCACAGAGCTTTCATATCATCTTGTTAATTCAAACCATATTTAATGAAATCTTGAACTAGATTTTTGCCTTGACTTGCTCACGTTTTGTAAAGTCTGGTTTTATTCCAAGTGAATCATAGTTTCCGGATGAGCATGTAAAGCACATGGAATCCTTCGGCATTCCAACTGCGTCAGCTAGATTCTCAGCATCGTTGTATCCCAAAAAGTCAACACCGATACTTTTTCTAACCATTTCAGTTATTTCTTCAGTGGTCATCTCTTTGCCATCAGTAAATGTTGCAAGTTCCTCTTGAGATGGAAAATCAATTCCAGCATAACAAGGATAGTTAATTTGAGGATATGTAATCAGCATGCTAATTTTTTTGGCACCTGATCTTCGAAGTGCTTTGATTATAGCTTTGGAACTTGTGCCCCTTACCAGACTGTCATCAATCACCACAACGTGCTTGTCTCTAATTATTTCGCTAATCGGAATTATCCAGCGGTTGATTTCTACCCTGTCGCTTTGATGGGGTTCAATGAAACTTCTCAAAGGACCTTTCTTGCTGTACCTGTCTTTTAGTAATCCCTCATCAAATGAAACACCCAGCTCTTGCGCATACCCCAGCGCTGCAGGTCTTGCAGAATCAGGAACTGGAATTACCAAGTCAGCGTCAAAAATAGGAAACTTCTTTGCCATGAATCGTCCGATATTTTTTCTTGAAAGGTAGATGTTGCGACCCTCCATGTTGCTTGAGGGATGTGCAAAGTATGTGAACTCAAAAGAACAGTGTGCACGGGAAGTGTCGTGGGAGAATATCTCAGATTCCATACCTGTTTTGCTTAGCTTGATTAATTCGCCTGGAACTACATCCCTTTGAAGAGTTGCACCGACTGCAGTAACAGCAGCAGACTCGGAAGTTACAATGTATGTGTCATCTGATTTTTTGTGTCCTAAAACCATCGGACGAAATCCCTTAGGATCTCTTGCAGCATACACGGAATTGTCATCAGAGATAAAAGTAAAGCAGTACGAGCCGACCATTTCATTTTTTAAAATTGAAAGGGCCTTCCCCATGTCCCCGTTTTCAGAAATTAGAGATACCAATCTCTGGGCAGCAACCAATGTGTCACTTGCACTTTGAGGCGTAAAGGAGCATCCGCCAACCAGGTTAGACAATTCCTGGGCATTG
Source organism: Candidatus Nitrosopumilus sp. (assembly GCA_018657375.1). Classification (GTDB taxonomy): domain Archaea; phylum Thermoproteota; class Nitrososphaeria; order Nitrososphaerales; family Nitrosopumilaceae; genus Nitrosopumilus. Next base: position 3,757 of record JABHXI010000096.1, read on the forward strand.
GCAATAGTTCCATTGTGTGCAACGCAAAGATCTTTCACCTTAAGTGGTTGTGCGTTTTCCAATGTGCTTGTCCCCATAGTGGAGTATCGAACATGTCCGATAACACAGGGGGAGGCATATTCTTGTGCAATTTTTTTAAATTCAGATGATGAATGAGAAACTAATCCTATTTTCTTAAACGGTGTTTTGTTTGGAACTGCAAACCCCCAAGCTTCTTGGCCTCGGTGCTGCAAAGCACGCAATGCATCAAAAACCATTGGTACGACATTCTTTCCAGAAAGACTGTAAATCCCCACAACACCGCAATTTTCTTTTACTTTAGGCATGCATTACCATCTCCTTTAACGAATTTAACCAAGTTTTTTGTGCCTTATCAACGCTTAGATCAATTAAGGATTTAGAGTTGTCAGTGAATCGTATCGACTCACCGCCAAACCCGCCAATAGTTTTGAATGAAACATTGTGTTTTTTTAGTAACTCTTCCAAATTTTGGAGATTTTTCCTTTCAAAAGTTACCAGGTATCTAGAATGACTTTCAGAGAATAAAATTTTGTCAGCATCCATTTTGTCTCCAGGAACGTCATCCAATGACACAGTACAGCCAATCAGGTTAGTCATGCAAAGTTCAGAAACTGCAACTGCCAGTCCGCCTTTTGAGCAGTCATGTGCAGATTTAATTAACTCAGTTTCAATAAGTTCCAATACGGCATTCATGTTTTTCTTTGATTCTGAAAAATCAACAGCAGGGCATTTGCCTCCGATGAATTTATGAATATATTCAGAATATTCAGAACCACCCAACTCGTCCTTAGTATTTCCAATCATGATTAAACAGTCATCAGTGTTGATTTTTTGGACTCTCAAAGGTTTCTTATCGATTAATCCAATTACTCCAATTACGGGTGTCGGTTTAATGGAGCCTTTTGGAGTTTCATTATACAAACTAACTTTACCTCCAATACAAGGAATTTCAAAGTCCTTGGCAAAATCAGTTAGGCCATTCAAGGATTCCAAAAATGTCCAAAAAATTTCAGGATCCCTGGGGTTTCCAAATTGAAGATGATCAAGCATTCCGATTGGTTTTGCTCCGGTGCATACAACATTTCTGCATGCCTCCTCAAAGCAGCCAATTGCACCTTCACGTGGATTGACATAGCACTGCTTAGGATTTCCGTCAATCTTAATGGAAAGAAATTTTCCGTTATCCAGCCTTAAGACGGATGCGTCATAACCTGGCTTAACTACAGTTCTAATTCCAACCTCGTGATCATACTGACCGTAAACCCAAATTTTGCTTGCAATGTTAGGTGACGCAAGTAGTTTCAACATTACTTCAGAATAGTCAGATAGTGGCGGAAATGATTTTTTGTCTTCAATGTTTTCCAAATATTCTGGTTTCTTGGAAGGCAAATCAAGCAAAGTTGCATTGGCGACAACATCAGTGGAAATATTTGCAATTGTTTTTCCGTCTTTCTTGACGTGCATTTTATTATCAAATGTCACATGCCCGATTACAGAGCATTCGATTCTGAATTTATTGCAAATGTCTTGAAACTTTACTAGTTTTACACTGTCTGTGATAATCAGCATTCGTTCTTGGGATTCAGAGACCATGATTTCGTCAGAGTGCATGTCAGATTCGCGCGTGTGAACGTTATCTACATCCATTTCAATTCCAATATCCAGCGCATCAGCTGTTTCAGATACTGCACAAGAAAGGCCGCCACCGCCAAGATCCTTCATGGCATGAATTAATTTTTCGTTTCTAGCTTCTAGAATTGCTTCAATGATTAATTTTTCAATAAAAGGATCAGGAATTTGAACTGCAGAACGATTCTCAGATTCCAAGGAGTCAGACGCAAATTGAGAACCGCCAATTCCATCCCTGCCAGTAGCGCCACCCATCAACACTACCAGGTCACCTTTTTTTGCGTGATTTTTAATTAAATTTTCTTTTTTGCCAAAACCAATTGCGGCAACGTCAACCATCGCGTAGTCTGCGTAGCATTCATCAAATTCAACTTCCCCCCCAACGGTAGGAATTCCCAAACAGTTGCCATAATCAGCAACGCCCTTAACAGCATTTTTGAAAAGCCATTTTGCATGTTGATCTTTTTCAATGTCGCCAAAACGTAATCCGTCTAAAAGTGCAATCGGGCGAGTTCCGGCAGACAAAATATCTCTAATGACGCCGCCGACTCCGGTTGCAGCTCCGCCGTACGGCTCAACAGCAGAAGGATGGTTGTGACTTTCGATATGTGCAGTTACCACATAACCGTCGCCAACATCTAGAACCCCGGAATCGTATCCTTTTTCATTGATTACTAAAGGCCCATCCATGGGCAATATCTTAAGATGTTTTTTAGATGATTTGTAGGAGCAATGTTCAGACCACTCGGCAGCTACAATTTGTAACTCGGTGGAAGTTGGATCTCTGCCAATTTTTAATTTTAGTTCCTCTAATTCATGGGGCTCGAGACTCAATTGTTAGCACCTATCTTCTTTAACAGTGATTCAAAAATTAATGATGAGGGCTTGTTGTCATGTGGGTTTATTTCAGGTTCGGCAGCTCTTTCAGGATGAGGCATCATGCCAACCACGTTTCCATCCTCGTTACAAACACCAGCAATTTGGTTTGAAGAACCGTTTACAACTTGATCATATTTGAAAACAATTTGATTTTTTCTCTCAAGTTGTTTCAGAGTTTCATCATCCACAAAATAACGTCCATCACCGTTTGCGATTGGTATGGGAATTTTTTCATTTAATTCAAACTTGTTTGTAAACGGAGTTTTGTTATTTTCAACAGTAAGGTTTGTCCATTCACACATAAAATTAAGAGAGTCATTTTTTAGCAAAACACCTGGAAGCAATCCAGATTCTACAAGAATTTGAAATCCGTTGCACACGCCCAAAATAGGAATTCCTTTTTCAGCTATTTTTTTGACATCTTGAATAATGGGACTGTGTGCAGCTATTACTCCCGCCCTAAGCCTATCACCATAAGAGAAACCCCCAGGCAAAACTACAGCGTCAAGGTTTTCTGGAAGTGGTTTATCATGCCAACAGTATTGAGGAGTCATATGAAACACGTCAGATAGCACATGAAACATGTCGCGATCACAGTTGCTTCCTGGAAAAACTATAACTCCAACATTCACAATTGTTTTTAGATTCAGAGTTATTTAATTTGAGCCCACAGTAAGATACGGATTTTACTAGAATTATCAGTCAGGTTAAGCATCAAATGCATCTATTGTAACTACGCTTACCATGGAATTGTAAATCCGCAATTCATCACATATTTCTTTAACCTTGGATTTTGCAGATTCCTTACTATTTTCAGTAATTGTAAATTTTAACATTTTTGCAGTGTTGATTTTAGATACGCTTTGATGGGTTCCCTTTAAGACTAAATCGTTTAAGATGGTTTTTCCTTCAGGATCACTAATGCCCGGCTTGTTTTCAATTGTAACATGAACGCGGTAATCACCCATACTAAGTAACAAATCAAAAAAGCGATTAATCTATCTTCCGAATAATTTTATAAATTATCACAACAGTCCGCTTTGCTTCAAAAAGTCTTTTAATTTTTCTTTAGTATTTACATCGTCAAGTTTGTCATGTTGATCAATTGGAAGAAGGCTTTCGCCATCCAATATCAGATTATGAGGGCCAAGATCTTTGGCGTTATCGATTTTTAAATTATCAATTAAATCGAGTACCTCGCCATTTGTGGGATATACACCGTTGTTTTCCAAAAATGTTCTCAAATCAATTCCCTGAACCCATGTTCTTTTTTCATCTCTTAAACCATAATCAACGTCAATGTTATCAAAATTAGATTTTATGCTGATGTGATTACCAGGGCCAAACTCATCGTCATATTTACTAGCACCGCGCCAGCCACGATCAATGGTCTTTGATTGTGTGTTCTTTAGCAACCAGAGGTTTCGCTCTAGTTTTTGATTAAAGGCATTGCCAAGTCCAGATTCATTTTTGTTTAGTAAAACAGGTTCGAATGAATCAAGGTTTAATTTTTCTTTTTCAAGTCTTTGGAAATTTTTGGTAGAGTCATCTTCCAAAGGATTCGGATGCTCCATAAAACAAAAAGAA
>JABHXI010000097.1 GCA_018657375.1 Candidatus Nitrosopumilus sp.
AACAGTCATATCACATTTAGTAAAAATATTTGCAGTATTTCCAGTTTGAGGATCTAAACCAGAAGGAACGTCTACAGCAAATTTGTAACAGTCAGTTGAATTGATAAAATTAATTGCAGATGCATATGGTTCTCTAATTTCACCAGAAATACCAGTACCCAAAATACCATCTATGAGAATATCAGGCTTGAAATTAAAATCCAAAGAATTTCCAGATAGTAAATTTACCGATGGCATCTTTTCTAAAATTGACCAATTCCAATTACTTTCCTCAGTTTTAATTTTTTCAGGATCCCCAAGAAGCATCACAGTGACGTTTGAGCCATAGCCAGCTAAATGCCTAGCCATCACCAAACCATCACCGCCATTATTTCCCAACCCTACAAAAATTAAGATATTTTTTGAAGATATATTTTCAAAGTTTGTAATCAACCGTCTAACTGCTGCAGCTCCAGCATTTTCCATCATAAATTTTTTTAAAAATCCCATATCATGGCCTTTATTTTCAATTTGATACATTTGATCCACAGTTATTTCCATAACTTACATCAAATCATAACCAAAATAAGAGTTTAGCAAACGGATTTATCCTAGTTTTAGAATATTTTCAAGCATGACATTAAAAAACGTTAAACCATCATTAAATAAAATTACAAAATCTTTAGCAGTAACTCAAGATTCAAGAGAATTTTTATTAAAAAATACAAGAGAGATTGTTATTCTCTGCAGTAAATCAATTATTGCAGTTCACAAAGGTGAATTAACAACTGCTAAAAATAATTTAAAACAAGCTGACACACTATTAAAAAAATATAAGAAAAAAGCAACAGGTCAACTAAGAAGATATTTGATCACGCCAGAACAAGAATTTGTGGAAGCAGCATGTTTAATTGCAATTGTTGAAAAAAAAGACATTCCATCAGATACAAAATTAGCAGTAATGCCAGAATCATATGTTTTAGGGCTTCTGGATTGTGTAGGGGAGTTGAAAAGAAGAGTTTTCGATGAAATGAGAATGGGAAATATTGATGAAGCGATAAGATTTTTTGAGATAATGGAGGGACTATATCTTCAGCTTTATACTTTCTCGCTATACGATAAAGTTGTAAAAGAAGCAAGAAGGAAGATTGATGTGAATAGAATTTTAGTCGATGATGTTAGATCTGCAATTACAGAAGAAAAAAGAAGAACAGAATTAATCAAAGCCTTAGAAAAACTTCAAAAGTAATTTAGAAAAAGTGGTGCGGATGATGGGATTTGAACCCACGTACTCCTAAGAGACTAACCCCTCAAGCTAGCGCCTTTGGCCAGGCTGGGCGACATCCGCAATAAAACATTCATGTATGGTTTTTATAATCCTTGACGACTTTTTTCATCGTGTTAGTTCCAGTTAGATGTTTTACTTGTGGAAACTTAATTGCAGACAAGTATGATGATTATCAAACTAAAGTTAAAGCAGGAGAAGATCCTCAAGAAGTTCTAAATGATTTAGGTATTGCTAGATATTGTTGCAGAAGAATGCTTTTGACCACTGTTGAAACAATTCAACAAGTGATTCCGTTCTATGAATCAATTGAGAAGAGAAAGCAAGAAGTTTTAGCCGAATTAGATTAGTTTGCCTAAAATTACCTCAGTAGAAGGACGCATTTTATTCAATAGTAGAGGCAGTAAAACAATTGAAGTAGACATAGTATCAGATAATAGATTTCTAGGAAGAGTTTGTTCGCCTTCAGGTGCGAGTGTAGGAAAGTATGAAGCAGTAAGTTTTCCAAATGAAAATCCAGAAGATAGCCTCAAGATATTAAAACAAAATTCTCAAAAATTCATAGGGTTAGAATCATCGGATTTAAAAGCAATACACGACACATTGAGAAGTTTAGATAATTCTAACAATTATTCAATAATCGGAGGTTCACTTGCATTTGCAGTTACAATTGCATCAATGGAGTCAGCATCAAAAGCATTAGAGCAACCATTATTCAAAACATTGTCAACTGATTCAGAATTTAAATTTCCAATTCCAATAGGCAATATTTTAGGAGGTGGTGCACATGCAGGACCTGGAACTCCAGACATACAAGAAATTTTAATTTGTGCAACAGGTGCAAAAACTATCGAAGATGCAATTGAAACAAATTTAGCAGTTCATAAAGAATTACGTAAAGTTTTACAAAAACAAGATCCTAGCTTCACAAACGGAAGAGGCGATGAAGGCGGATGGGCACCCAAATTAGAAAATCTAAAAGCGTTAGAAGTGTCAGCAAAAGCTTGTGAAAATTTAGGATTTACTTTAGGTAAGGAAGTTGCATTAGGAGTTGATTTTGCATCATCAACACAATGGAATGAAGGCAAAGGAAAGTACTTGTACGATAGAGCAGGATTTGAAAATTCAACAGGAGAGCAAATTGATTTTGCAGCAGATATTATTGATAAATTTAAATTAATTTATGCGGAAGATGCAGTTCATGAAGAGGCATTTGAAGACATGGCAGAATTAGCTGCAAAATTCCCAAATACACTTGTCACAGGAGATGATTTGACAGTTACAAGTAAAGACATCCTAACAAAAGCAATCAAGGTAAAAGCATGTAATGCTGCAATTTTAAAAGTTAATCAAGCAGGTAGCCTATATGATGCTCTTGAATTTGCAAATGTTGCAAATCAAAATAATGTCAAATTAATCACATCACATAGATCAGGCGAGTCCACAGACTCCCAAATTTCCCACATAGGCATAGCAACAGGCTCAAAAATGCTCAAAGTAGGGGTAGTTGGAGGTGAAAGAATAGCAAAATTGAACGAATTATTACGCTTATCAGGGCATGATTTTATATGTGGCATGGCGGAGATTTAAAATCGTCATGAGTGAACAACCCGAAATTATAGATATTAAGAAAAAAGTTATTTCTACCGGAATCAGAGTAGGAACACAAGTTAAGACAAAATTCATGAAACAATTCATCGAAAAAGCAAGCCCTGAAGGACTTTACATGATAAATATTGACATGACATTAGAAAAAATTAAGACTTGTGCTAAATTCATCAACAGAGTAGGAGCAGAAAACGTCATAGCATGTTCAGGTAGACAATATGCAGGAATACCTATTGAAAAATTCTGTGAAATGACAGGAGCCAAACAACTTCTTGGAAGATTTATGCCAGGAACTTTAACAAATCCATCACTACCATATTACATTGAACCAAAATTAATTCTTATTTCAGATCCTGAAGTAGACGTACAAGCATTAATTGAAGCAACCAATGCAGGAATACCAATTGCAGGAATTGCAAATACAGATAATGTTACCTCAAAATTAGACGTCATCATTCCAGGAAATAACAGAGGAAGAAAATCACTAGCAACAATATACTGGTTGTTGGTTCGTCAAATTCTCATTGAAAAAGGAGAATTGAAAGAAAATGAATCAATGAAATATGAAATTGACGATTTTGAAGCAAAAATGATCGAAGAGGAAATAGAATAAAAATTATTTCAAAATTTTAATTGAAATCTAAAGCATCAGCTCCAGGAAAAGTTATTCTGTTTGGAGAACATTTTGTAGTATACGGAGTAAAAGCAATTTTGTGTTCCATTAACAAAAGAGTCACAGTTACTGCAGAAAAAAC
>JABHXI010000098.1 GCA_018657375.1 Candidatus Nitrosopumilus sp.
GTTAAAAATTCCTTGAGTTAAACTGCCTCCAATTACACCGCCCTTGATATCTTTTAATTTTATACCAGGTTTGTTTACATCGAAAGAACGTAAAACGTGCATTACAGTATCAGCTTTTTCATCGCGTTCAGGTGTTTTAATAGTGGATTCTATAGATCCAATTAATGCATCTATATTTAATCCAGATTGAGCAGAAATTGGAATAATAGGAGACTTTTCTGCATTAGTTCCCTTAACAAATTTTGTAATATCTTTATAATTTGCCAATACCTCATCGTAAGAAAGTAAATCTACTTTATTTTGAACTACAACTATTTGTTGAATTTGAAGAGTTTGAAGAGCTAAAAGATGTTCTTGTGTTTGAGGTTTAGGAACTTTTTCATTTGCTGCAACTAGTAATAATCCGCCATCCATTAATGCAGAACCAGAAAGCATATTTGCCATCAAACTCTCGTGTCCGGGACTATCTACAAAACTTACAACTCGAGATAATTCACTTTCATCTCCACAATTATTACATTTTGGAGTTGTAGAATACCCTAAAGGTTCTTCACACTTTTTACATTTGTAAAACGCTGCGTCAGAATAACCAACACGAATGGTAATTCCACGTTTTAATTCTTGGCTATGCACACTTGTCCATGAACCGGTTAATGCTTGAATAAGACTAGTTTTTCCATGATCTACATGACCAGCAGTTCCAATGTTAACACATGGTTGATAACCATATTTTTTAATATACCAATCAGGAAGTGTTTCGCGCCAGTGCATGAGTCAAAATATAGAATCGGTATATGTTAAGTTATTCTTTCTTATCTTCAGTTTTTTCAGCTGCATCTTCTGCAGGTGCTTCAACTGGTAACTCTCCATCAAATTTACAATTTATTTGGTAAATTTCTTCAGAGATAGTATTTCCACGAGTTAATTTTCTAGATCTATCACCATCTTTTGCATGAGGTAAACCAACACCCTTAGAAAGTAAAACTCGTTTTCTTGCTGCACCGTGAATATCGTTTCTCATAGGAACTCCAGATTTATCACTGCCGCCAGTTAGTTTTAATTTTCCACTCAAACCAACAACTGTAGCATCAGTTTCATTTCCTAATTGTAATCCCAACAATGGATTTGCATCGCTATCTTTGAGTTCTTTAGATAGAGATTTTCCTTTAATATCAGATATTGTAAGTTTGAAGTTTGCCAATTATTTCAAAAAAAGGTTAAAGTACTAATTAACGTTTGGACATTATTTTTAAATCAAGATTACCATAGATAGTCATGGGAGAAGAAATCAAATGTCCAAGGTGTGCAAACAAAATGGTAGATATGCAAGCATGTCATATGTTTTGTCCTAATTGTGGAGCCCATTTAGATTGTTCAGATAAAGGGAATTTCTGGTAATTATAATCCAGAACGATCAGGAATATAATCAGATGCCATATTCATTGCATGATCTTTCATAATTTCAAGATAAGTATCATAGTCAGCTTCAAAATTACAGTGAGGACATTTTACAATAGTAATATCGTCATCTAAAACTGCAACCCTTTCACATTCTGGACATTTTGCATCCATGCTATACCCACTCAATCAAGATATTTAATCATAATTATTGAAATATTACATTAGCGGAATTAGTTTAGTCTGGTATGACGTCAGCTTCCCAAGTTGAAGGTCACGGGTTCAAATCCCGTATTCCGCATTAAATTTCTCTAATTGCTTGTTCTATAATTCCTCTGTCAGGTGCTTTAGGAAAATATTTCAAATATGATTTAAGATCTTCTTTAGCATCTGAATTTTTATTTTGTTTTTCTAGAAGATAAGCACGGTTTTTGTATATTTTAGCAGATCTTTTTGGATTAATTTCAATTGCTTTACTGTAAGAATTTTCTGCTTTTTCAAATTGATTTGTTTTCAGATAAAAATTACCTAATCCGTTAAATGTCAAATATGATTTATTATTAATTTTCAAACTTCTTTCATAAAAAGAAACACAATCTAAGGAATTTTGTTGATTTAGCATGGAAGCATACAGATGTAAAGCAGTAGAATTATTTGAATCAAGTTCAATAGCTTGTTTTAATGCTATAATTGCTTCGTTGGTATTTTTTAAAATATTTAATTTTTCGGAATTAAAACATAAGCGATTAGATTTATCTTGAGAATTATTTTCAGGAACAATGCCAGATAAAGTATCAGATGGCGCCATAATTATCAATAATCTTCCTTCTTCAGACCATTCTCTATCAAAAACATCTTGTGGAATTGCTCCTTCTTGTTGTTCTCCCTCTTGATTACCTTTTTGAATATAATGAAGAATGGTTTTCTCTTCTTCATTATAACCGGTAATTACTGAAGCATGTTGTGTAATTTCAGGAATGCCTGGAAGAATTACAATTGGAGGAATGCCTGCATCAATAATCTTCTTTAATTCAGTTAAAGAAGAGTGAACTATCTTTGATGACAACCCATGTCTTTCTGCAAGTTCTATTCCCTCAATCATTATACTTCCATTAAAGTCAGAATATTTCTTAGCAGATTCTACAGCTTCGGCCATAGGTAATTCAATATTCCAATATCTAGATACAACGTTAATTGGTAATGGAAGACAAATATTTTCTTCTTCGACAAGGGGTAAAAGTAATTGATGGTCTCCTTGTTCCATAAAATAAAGAAATTTTGAGAGTTATTAATATCAATCAGAGTGAACAGAATTTTTCAATTAAATCATTACCATCAATACTCATTTCTGGATGAAATTGAGTTCCAAAAATTAGTTTTTTTTCATATTGAATAATTTCATAGTTACAATTATCGGATTTTCCAATTGGTATCAATGTGTCTGGTAATTTAGAAATTTCAAATCCATGACTTTCAAATACATCTATTGAATTATTTGTAAGTAAATTATTTTGTAAAATTTCAATTGTTTCATTTCCTTTTTGAATAAATTTTGTTTTTCTAATTGTACCTCCTAATGTAAGGGCCAATATTTCTGCACCATAACATATTCCAAGTAATTTTTTATCGTTTTTAATTGAAAAATTAATAATTTTAGAATTTACTTCGTTTATTTTTTTATCATTTTTTGTTCTTCCAGACAAAATAATTGATTCATATTTTTCTAACGAATTCAATTCTAAAATATAAGGAGTGGATTTTCTAAATAAAATATTTTTTTTGGTTAAAAAATTAGTTAATTGTTTTGTATAGATAGAGCCGTTATCAACAACAAGAAGCAACTAGTTGCCTACCTCAATTGATACATAGTGTATCTCAGGTAATCCATCTTTCACATATACAGTTCCAATATTGAGAATTGTATCTACTTCCCACATGAATACTCTATCGCTACGTGGCTTTACAAAGTCATCAATGAATTCAGATAGGAATAATTCCGTATCAGGCAGATCCTCTTCAGTAAAGAAGAATATTTCACCTTCATTAAATGACAGTGGTATCTGAATTGATGTTGGTTCAGAAATTATAATCTGTTCTTTTTCAAATATTGATTTTATGATATTAATTCTATCATCTTTAATTAATTCAACATAATCATCATCAGCAGTAGTTGTAGTTGATGCAACGCCAGAAACCTTTTTCAGATACTGTTCAAATGCTTCCTCTTGGGTAGCGCCCAGTCCAACAAAGTATTCACCATTAAATGCTGCACCAACTGCTGCAATAGTGCCTAATTGAGCAACTACTCCACCAGCACCTGCGGTATAAACTGGAATAAAGTATACGTCATGATCACCTACACGATACAAAATATTATCTCCAATTCTTGGATTTCTCAATAATGTTTTTAATTGAGCAAACTCAGGATCTCTATCTAGTGCTTCTCTTACCGCAGTAGGTCCAATTAATTTAGTTTCAGAATCTAATGGAACTTCATAAAATTGTAAATTACCTAAGTTGGCAAGATCATTTTCAACTACCATATATCCAGCAAGATTTCTTCCTTGTGATCCTTTTAATTCCAATGAAAGCAATCCTAAGAAAGAAGTTTGTTCAAATCCAGGTGGCTTTGCTTCAACATAGTAAGTGTCAAGACCGCGTGGAATTTCATAAAATTCGTTTGCTTGAATGAATGTTTCAGGATTAGTTACATGGTAAATATTGTACATTTCTGTTTTCCAATTAAACAATTCAACTGGATATCGAATTTGTTCTTCTAACCAAGATGGCATATCTGAAAATTGTTCATCATATTGACTAGCAAACATTTCGGTAAAGAAATCATCACCTGTTTTTAATAATTGAATATCACCATTATACGAATCAACAAGTGCATATCCTACCAAACGTAAGTATGGATTTCCAACGGACCAAGGAACATCACCTGTGTCAAAACCAATAATTAATGGAATTAACCAATAGGAATTTTCTCCATCAGTAACAGGTAGTGAGTCTAATTCTTTTCCAAATAAATCATATAAGAAATATGGATACAATACTTCCATTCTGTCATGTACATCCTTGTATCTCATAATGTGTACAGATTCACCTGGAAATGAAAGTACGAAATTTGGTTCAAATATCCAACTAAGTGGTGGTGGAACATCCAAACCGCCCATACCAGAATAAGATACGCCTCCAAGTTCTGCACTAGTTTCACCTCTGCCAGTTGGATAACCAGACCAAGTTTGTTCAAATAATCCGCCTTCACCATAGTAAATTTCTCGTTGTTGGAAAAATTCTCCACTGTCAACTATCTGACCATCGGTTGCGCCCAAAGTCAAAAATCCATCTGGAACATGAGTATAAACAAGATGCTCATTGTACCATCTATTATCAAGGCTAACAGATGATGGCAGAATTGGTTTCATTGATGCAGTCCAATACAAAGTGTTGTTAAATCTTAGAATATCGTTATCTTCAAAGTCAACATATGGAATTAGTCCTATTTCAGGCTTTAATTTAGCAAATGCAGCTTCCCAATCCCAAATTCTAATAACATCAAGAACGTCACTATTTTGTTCAACATAATTTTTAATATTATTTGCAGATACAGATGTTAATTGTACATCGTGTGTATTTTCTTGAACATTATTTAATTCTCCAAGGTATCTATTCACTTGAATTTGTTGTTCTGTATAAGGTCCCAAATATTCAATTTTCTTTGCATCAGCAATACTGTTGTTTACTGCCACTACACCACCAACTATAAGTAAAATTACAAGAATTGTTGCAAATCGTATTATTACATCACGTTTAAACATATGAGTTAGAACACGTGCTCTAATTCGATCAACTAATGAAAATGCAATTAAAGCAGAACCAATTACAAGTGTTCCCCCGATAACATATTTTGTATTATAATCAATTTGATCAGTAAAGAATAGATTAACACCAATCCAAAGTATACCAATTCCTAAAATTCCCTCAATAGTTGAAACATAATTTAGATAACGAGGTTTTCCTTCTTGAGAGTCTTGCAAATATGATGTAACGACATCAATAATTCTATGAATGCCAACGTACAGAACTAAACGTAATCCAATTGCTCCAAGCATAGGTGGAATTAGTATTACTAATGCAGGAATCATTGGAACGACTTGTTCAAATGCATAATTTGGATTACTATCAGGAGTTACGAATGGTAAAGAGAATAAGTTTGGTAAATGTTCAACACCTAATGTATTTCCATCAATAAATGACATTGCTGCAAATCCAAACATAATATTTGCAAAGAATGCACCAAATAGCAAAATCTTAGTTATTTGCCAAAGAATGAATTGTGGAGAAGTTAATTTATAATTTTTAAAACTTTGAATATCTGTCGAAATAGATTGTTGGGGACCTCTTGCAATAAATCCAATGGCTGAATTAATTCCATACCAGAAAATAGAAGATCTACTAACAATATTTACACGGATAAGAGCGATTGATGAAAGAATTAGGGTTGAAAGAAGCGTATAGTAAAGAGGTTTAGTGAATTGATCTCCAAATTCAGTGAAATTCATTGATAAAATAACTGCTTGATTTCCGATCAGGGTAAAAATTAGAATCCCTATAATAGCAACAATGGCTAATCTGATGAATTTACCAGTATCAGGAGGCGGAGCTTGTTTATCAGTAGAGGCACTATACAAAATCACATTTTATTACGATTCACTAAATTAAAGCCTTACCAGCAAAATTAAGCAATCGTGGCTAGTTTTTTACAAATCATGTACACTGCCGCGTATGTTGGAAGTGATATTTTTTCATTGTCATATGGGCCAAATTTTTTATTTTTTAGCTTAAATTCAATTGGACAATTAGCTAAAACTTCAACAGGTTCATCATTAAGAAAACATGCATCTGCATATGGATCAAATTTTGTTAAATCAGTACAAAGAATTTTGGTAAGTCCACTTTTACTGTTGATAGAACCAGGCAGTCTAAAAATTCTATGTATATCCATAGTTACATTAGGATCAATTTTAACACCAATGTTTTCAGATACGTCATCAAGTGTTTTTTGAAAAGAAGGGTATCCATTATCAAGTAATTCTGAAATAATTTTTGAGCGTTTTGATTTTGAACCAAAAACATATTTTGAAAATCTTCCATTCCAGCCTTTTTGATTGAAATCAGGAAATAATGATCTATTAGGCTTAAATTTTTTCATACCAAATGTTTCAGGAATAGCACCACGAAACATGATATAATCAACGAGTTCGGATCTTTCTTTAGATCCTATTTGCTGGAATTGTGAATCATAAACATAAACATGAAATCCTTCATTACCTGAAAAATAAACATGAATATTTTCTTTATCGATTCCTAAATCATTAATTAAAACATTAGATAATTTATTGACTTCAATTTTTGATGCATCAATACAATTTTTGCAAGGTAATGATTTTTTTTCTAATTTGGTTGAATTACATTTTATACATTGACCAGTATCTTTTGAAACTTCATTGCATTCATTACAAATTGATATAGTATGATTTTTTCTACAAGGTAAATTAAGATCTTTTGCATCAATATCAAAAATCAAATCAGCTTCTTTCCAATCTTTTTCACTCATGGGGGAATTTGGAAATGCATAATATGCGTTTGAGCAATAAACGTCTGATGGAATATTTTGGATAAATAATAAATGCAATTCTTTATTGTCCTTAAGAGAAATATGTCTAAACATTCCAGAATTAAATTTTTGATAGCCAAATTCCCTTTCAGATGTACGTTGAGGACTAGTAATTAGATCAAAATGATTAAAATAGTATTTTTTAAAAGAATCTTCTAAAAATTTAATATCAATTCCGTTCATTATGTTCTCTTCTTTCCAAATTGTAACGGATTAATGATATTATCACATTCTTTTGTGATAAAACAGAGATCCTGTGTTTTTAATTTTTCACAAGAAGGACACGAATATTTTGTTGCGCTACCTGAAGTTCCAGCAAGATGATTAAGTTGGTAAAGTGTAACTCGGGGATTATAATCTGGTGCATTTTTGAATAATGGTACAATTTGTGGAACTGTTTGTCCTTTTGATAAAAGAAAAGTTGCAAGCATAAATCTTCCAGAATGTGGGAGATTTTCACCTTTTTCAAGTACATCTATTGCGTGTTTTATGCAGGGAGGGTATTCTCCAGTAGTTATTGTATAAGTTGGTGTAAGTTTTTTAGAAATTGAAATTAACTCATCTACAATATTCTCAAGTCCAGGAATCATAGAAGGTTTAGGAGCATTGATAATTTTTGAACTAATATAATTGCCCAATTCTTTTCGAATTAATCTAACTGTTTTATCAGGAGTGAGAAAGACCTTTCCGTTTTCAACATGCCTATTGATTAATTTCCATTCACGTTCATGGAAAGTAACTGAATGTTTAAGATAATCAGATACGGGTATTACAAAAAAATCATTTTCTTTAGTTATTTCAATATTAAATAAATCATAAATAATTCTAGTTGCCAAATCAATTTTTGATTTATTAGAAGCATTTCCCAAATCTTTTTCTAAATAAATTTCTGCCCTTCGAGCTTCAGCTAAAGCAAATCTTTTGATCAATGTAGACATTCCAGTTAATTTGATAAGGACAATAGCTAAAAGAAATGAAAATACTTCTCTCTCAAGAACATAGTCTTTGGACGCCTGGCCATCTTTATCAATATCAGATTTATAGATCCCACCTGCTGACGCAACTTTGATTCTGTGTAGAGCTTTTTCAACTGATAATTTTAAAACTGGATCACTACCAAATTGAACTAAAGAAAATCCTTTATCTTTCAAATATTCACCGGCATCAGCCAAAAATGGATATTTTGCTTTTTCATCTTGTCCAAGAACTAGCATAATAGTTAGTTGAATAATTTACATAAAAATCTGATTCTCAAGATTTGAACGGTGGTTTAAATTATGTTTTAAGGAATTATTAAAATATGCAAATTGGGTGTCATGTCTCAGCATCAGGTTCAATAGACAAATCAGTAGATAATGCAGTTGAAAGAGATTGTTCAGCATTTCAGATATTTACGAGAAGTCCAAGATCATGGCACGCAAAAGAACTAACAAAAGAAGTCATTGATGCTTTTAAATCTAAATTAAAAGATAGTAAAATTGATAGATTTGCAATTTGTGCACATATGCCATATTTGCCAAATTTAGCTACACCAAAAAACGACGCATTTGAAAAATCAGTTAATACACTGATAAGTGAAGTTGAAAGATGTGCACAATTAGGAATACCATATTTAGTTACACATCTAGGTAGCCATTTAGGAACTGGAGAAGAAGCAGGAATTAAAAAATTAGTAGAAGGTCTAACAAAAGCTGGACAGACAAAAAATGATGTAATGATTTTATTAGAGAATACTGCTGGACAAAAAAATTCTGTTGGTTCAGATTTTAAACAACTTGGTGAAATTTTTAAGCAATTAAAACCTGGAAAAAAATTTGGCGTGTGTCTTGACACATGTCATGCATTTGTTGCAGGATATGACTTACGAACAGTAGATAAAGTGAAAGAAACTTTTAAAGAATTTGATAAACATGTTGGATTGGAAAATTTGAAAATTCTTCATCTAAATGATGCTAGAGGAGAACTTGGATGTAATCTTGATAGACATTATCATTTAGGATTAGGCGGAATTGGAGAAGAAGGAATGAAATCAGTTGTAAAATTTGCAAATAAGAAAAAAATTCCCATAATCTTAGAAACTCCAATTGATGATGACAGAAACGATTTTGAAAATGTCAAAATAGCAAAAGGATTTGCATAGAAATGTATTCAATTAAGGAGAAAATAAAATAATGAATTACGAAGAAGTAATGAAATTAGCACTTGAACGGGGATTTTATTTTCCTAGTTGTGAAGTTTATTCTGATGCAAGTGCAGGTTTTTGGGAATATGGCCCATCAGGTGTTGGTTTAAAAAATAAATTTCTTGAATTATGGAGAAGAGAGTTAATCAGAAGAGATGGAATGATGGAGATAGACGGTTCTCAAATTATGTCTAAATCAGTTTTTGAGGCATCAGGCCATTTAGGTAATTTTGCAGATCCAATAATAAAATGTACAAAATGTAATTCAACATTTAGAGCAGATAGAACAATTGCAGAGATTACAAATATCGAAATTCCCGAAAATGCAGACTTGATTGAATTTGATAATGCAATTAAAGAAAATAAAATACAATGTCCAAAGTGTAAAGGTGATTTTAGTTCAACAAAAAAATTCAATATGATGTTTAAAGTTGGAATTGGCCCTCAAGAAGAAGAAGCATATCTCAGACCAGAAACATGTCAATCAATATTTGTTGATTTTCCTAGACTTTTCAAGACTATGAGAGGCAAACTTCCATTAGGAA
Organism: Candidatus Nitrosopumilus sp.; assembly: GCA_018657375.1. Lineage (GTDB taxonomy): Archaea > Thermoproteota > Nitrososphaeria > Nitrososphaerales > Nitrosopumilaceae > Nitrosopumilus. The sequence continues at coordinate 9,809 of JABHXI010000098.1, forward strand.
TTGCTCAAGTAGGAAAAAGTTTTAGAAATGAGATAGCGCCAAGACAAAGTTTACTTCGTCTTAGAGAATTTTATCAAGCTGAAATCGAAGTATTTTGTAATCCTACAAGATTGGATGATGTTGAAAAATTTGCTGAAGTTGAAAATACAGTAATTAGAGTACAGACAGATGCTGAGCCAATTTCTATGACTTGTAAAGAAGCACTAGAATCAGGAATTGTTCCAAACAAATTTGTAGCATATTATTTAGGAATTTTAACAGAGTTTTATGAAAAAACAGGTATTGATATCTCAAAAAGTAGATTTAGAAAATTAGGAGATAAGGAAAAAGCATTCTATGCAGAAGTTGCATTTGATTTTGAAGTTGAAACTACAATCGGTTGGCTTGAGCTTGTAGCATGTAATTATAGAGCAGATTATGATTTATCCAGTCATGCAAAGATGAGTAAAGAAAAATTTGAAGTAATGGATAATGATGAAAAAGTTTTGCCACATGTATTTGAAATTTCAATGGGAATTGATAGAAGTCTATATACAATTTTAGAGCATTCATTAAAAAAAGATGAAGAACATGAAAGAATGGTTTTATCACTAAAACCATATTTGTCACCAGTTCACGTTGGAATTTTATCATTAGTTAAAAAAGACGGATTAAAAGAGAAAACGGATGAAATTTTTCTAAATATTAAAAGAAAGTTTGATGCATTTTTGGATCATTCAGGTGCAATCGGTAGAAGATATAGAAGATTGGATGAGATAGGAGCTCCATTTGCAATAACAGTTGATCATCAAACATTAGAGGACAATACAGTAACAATTAGAAAAAGAGACTCCATGGAACAAAGTAGAGTGAATATTTCAGAGATTGATTCTATTTTATCTGGATCTGTTGCATTTCCATAACTAAAAATTATTTTTAATATTTTAGCTCAATATTTTTTAAATAAATAAAATAAAAATAATAACTATCGTCTAATCTCAACTAGCTACTCAAAGGAAGAAGTAGAAGAGGTTTGTGACGAAAGTCCACTTGAAGATGGTACAGATGGGAATTTTTCTCCTATCTGTTGCTCGGCTACTGCAGATGCTTCTTGAAGAATTCTATCGGTTTCTTCATTTGAAGTAGAAGACTCCATATTGAATGAGTCTCCTGCAAGTGAATCCATCATAAGTCCATTAAGTGTCTGTGTCATACCATTCAATTCTGAATCAGCTTCTGGCATGAATTTTCCGAGTGATGATTTCAATCCCTTCATTGTATTCATCGCAGGTCCAATTGCTACCATAGCATCACCAAGATCATGAATAGTTGTCAGTCTTAGTTGAACTTGTTCTAATGACATTCTTGCATTACCAAGCATCTTTGTAACTTTACGAATTTCAGCTAATTCGTTGGACAAAACTTTACTTGTACTAGTATCATGTTGCTGCATTGCAGTTACGACTCGTTGAAAGAGTTGCGCATCTCTTTCTTGCAATTTACCTAACATCGAGTCCATTTTTGATATTTGGACTTGTAGTTGGTTTACTGCAGTTTGAATTCGTGGTTTTAATGCACCTTGAGGTTTTAATACATCTTGTAGTTTGCCAGTTACACTTTGAGTCTCTTGACGAGCCCATGTACTGTCGAATTTTGACATGTTAGTGGATCCACAAATTAAGTCTTAATCAACAGTGTAAATTTAGATCAACTTTTGAGTAAATTTAACTAACAAACTATTATGATTGATTGATAAATTGTAGATAGTGGCAAAGATTGTTGTTTTTGATTCAGGGTTAGGCTCACTTTCGATAATTAAAGAAATTCAAAAAATTGGCAAAAATGATATTATTTATTTTGCTGATCAAAAAAATTATCCATACGGAGTCAAATCACAGGCTCAATTAAGCACAATAATTAAAAAAACAATTAATCTATTAGAAGAAAAATTTATGCCGGACATTATTGTTGTTGCATCAAATACACCAAGTCTAATGCTAGATTTATCAACAAAGAAAATTGTGGATGTAAAACCTCCTTTGAAAGTAGCAATAAAGAAATCAAAATCAAAAAGAATTGGAATTTTGGCAACAAAATCTGCAATAAACAGTAAAGGACTTACAGATTATATCGAAGAAGAAAACATTCCAAAATCTTACAAAATTTTTAAAATAAATGGTTCTAATCTAGTAAATTTAGTTGAATCAGGAAAATTTCTCAACAATAAAAAGTATTGTAAAAAAATAATTAAAGAAAATTTAGAAAACATTGTAATTTCAGAAAAAATTGATACGATTACTCTATCTAGTACTCACTTATTATTTTTAAAATTACTATTAAAAAAAGAATTTCCAGAAATAGAATTTATTGATCCAGGAAACATTGTTGCAACAAAAGTTTTTTCAAAAATTAAAAATAATAAATCAAAAAGAAATTCATTAAAAATTTTTACTTCTGGTGATGTAATAAGTTTTAAAAACAAATTAAATAAAATTGGAATTAGTAATAAAGTAAATTTTTTATCTATTTAGTTTTAGCTTTCCTAAAACCATGAGTGAATGTTTTATCATAAAGTTTTGAATACTCATATGACTTTGGTTTTATGACATCACCAATTATTACAATAGCAGTCATTGTAATTTTTTCAGATTTAACTTTACTTGCAATATCTGTTAGTGTTCCAATAATTATTTTTTGATCCTTTCTACTTGCCCTATAAACAACTGCGACAGGTGTAGATTTTTTATATCCACCTTCGATTGCTTCTTTTGAAATTTTATTTAGTAAATGAACACTAAGATAAAAAATTAATGTAGCTTGATGTTTTGCAAGTTCAGAAATTTGTTCTCTTTTAGGAACTTTAGTTCTTGCTTCTGCTCTTGTGATTATCATTGTTTGAGTTACTCCAGGTAATGTTAATTGAGTTCCAAGTGCTGCTGCTGAGGCTAGAAAGGATGTAACACCAGGCACAACAGTAGATTCTATTCCTTTTTTTTCTAGATTATCAATTTGTTCCCTAATTGCACCATAAATTGCCGGATCACCATCATGTAGTCTAACAACTAGTTTGTCTTTTTTTGCATTTTTGTATAATAAATCAAAAATTTCTTCTCTGACTAATTTTGCAGCATCATGTAGTTTACCTTTTTTACATAATTTCAAAATAGGTTCAGGAATTAATGAGCCGGAATAAACAACAACGTCAGCTTTTTGAATTAATTTTTTTGCTTTAACTGTAATTAATTCAGGATCACCAGGACCGCAGCCAACAAAAAATACGTTAGACACGTTTTACCACCAAAATTGAAAAATATTTTGTAGTTAAGGAATCATCATTTACTTCGCCTAATTTCATTGTTCTAATAATTTCATTTTCAGTACCCAAATCTTGTCCAATTGCAAAAAGAGAATCATCAGGAAAACCAGATTCTTTTAGAACTTCAATTACTTTATCAAAATATCTACCATCTTTTAGAAATATCATGGATTCAGAATGTTTTGCAATTTCTTTAACACTTGATAAATCATAACATGATGGAATAATTGCAACTTTTTCAGCACCCTCTGCGACACTGACACCAACTTTTGATGCAAATGAAAATATGGATACAATACCTGGCACTACACTGATATCCATATCCGGATGTTTTTCTTTCAAATCTCTATGCATGTAGATCCATGTACTGTAAAGATATGGATCACCTACTGTAAGATATACAACATTTTTTCCTTTCAAAACAGTTTCAGCCATTATTTTGGCATTTTTTTTCCATGATGCTTCTAGAATATCCTTATCTTTAGTCATTGGAAAAATTAGTTTGATGATTTCTTGATTTTTTGATTTGTCAATGATAGGTGAAACAACAGATAATGCAATACTAGGTCGTGTTTCTTTAGAAGCGGGGCACATGATAATATCGGCATTTTGAATTGCTTTGACAGCTTTGACTGTAAGAAGTTCTACATCTCCAGGACCCACTCCAATTCCAATTAAACCAGGCATATCATCAGGTCTTTTTACCCAATTAAAAGTCTAGATTAGGCCTTAGTGGCAGATATTATAGTAACTGGATTCCTTGCCAACATCATAGTACCAGTAGTGGTTTTCCTACTCTTAGAGATAGTTACCTGAGTAATATCAACAGAATTAAAATTTAATTTGTCAAGAATTTGTAATACAGAATAAAGTGTTTCAATAAGTATAGTTCCAATTACAATTCTGCCTCCAGTTTTTAATTTATTTTCAGAAAGCTTAACTATTTCTGCAGTATCACCACCTGTTCCCCCAATAAAAATAACATCAGCTTCTTCAAGATCTAATATTTTTTCTTTAGCATTGCCAAAAATTACAGAAACATTTGAAATATTAAATTTCTTTAAATTCTTTTTAGTTAATTCAACAGCATTTTCATCATAATCAATTGCTAAAACTTTACCACTTGATTCAATTTGAAATGCTGCTTCAATAGAAATGGATCCACTACCACAACCAATATCATAAACAGTTTGACCAACATTTAATCTTGCTTTACTAAGTTGTATTGTTCTTACTTCCTCTTTAGTAATTGGAACCTTTTCTGCTCGCTCAAAATATTCATCTGGAATTCCAGGTGTCTTATAGTTCCACATAATTTATCGTTCCAATCTTTAATTGAATTATAAATTAATTCCTGTAGAAGTATCACCAAGATGGGTTAGTGTATAGGTAACAATCCATGTAAACAGATACAAAAATACATAGCTACCAATTCCTTGAGTAACAATTTTCTTTCTATCAGAAGATGGTAATTGCATTTTCATTCCTTTAGCAACTATAATTGATGCGAAAAATACCATTATCATAAATCCAATTGACGTCCATCTTCTTTCTTCACCTTCAATGTCTTCAAGGAGAAACGTTGTTGCTGCACCTGCAATAATTCCTAAAGCAATACGCATCCAAAATAAAGTAGATAATTTTTTATCTTTTTCACTTTTGACTAGATCACTAACTGGTGGATCTTTAGAAGGTTCTTTGGAATTATTTGCAATATCTTTAGATTTTTCTGTTTCAGGAATATCAATTTTATCTATAATTTTAGATTGCGAGTCATCAGATCCAGGCGTAGGTTCAGATTGTTTTTTTTTAAATTTGGCCAAAGTAAATTTCTAGCCTGTCTCAAGCAAACCATGTTTAATAGCTTTGGTCAAAATTTGAGACTATATAACAAGGGTATAATTTTGGAGATAAAATAGGATAATTATGGCATTAGCTGGAATTGAATTAAGGTATTTAGTAGATCAAATTTCTGAGCAAGTTCAAGATTACTATATCAGCAATATTTATGGCATCAACAAGGACAGTATTCTCTTCAAACTTCACCATACCGAAAAAAGTGATCTGTTTATGATGATATCAACATCTGGTGTTTGGTTAACTAAAGTAAAGATTGATCAAATGGAACCAAATAGATTACTTAAAAGATTAAGAAGTGATCTCTTAAGATTAAAATTAAGAAAAATTAAACAGATAGGGGCAGAAAGAATAGCATATTTTGTTTTTGAAGGATTTGGAAAAGAATTCATTCTAGTAGGAGAATTTTTTGGAGATGGAAATATTTTACTTTGTAACAAAGATATGAAAATTTTAGCACTACAACATTCAATAGAAGTCAGACATAGAAAACTTAGTGTTGGGTTGGATTATGCAGAACCTCCAGAAAACAATTTAGATATTTTCAACATAACAGAATCAAATTTTGATGAATTGAGAACTACGGATTTACTTTCTGGAAAATGGTTTGGAAGAACTTTGGGTTTACCAAAAAAATATGTTGAATCTGTATTTGAAGTTGCAAATGTAGATTCTAAAAAAATTGGAAATCTATTGACATCAGAAGAAATTACTAAAATTTATGAAACAACAAAAAAAATAGTTTCAGATGTAGTGTCAGGAAATCATGATCCAATAATAGTTGAAAATGAAAAAATTGAAGTTCTTCCAGTAAAATTAGGTAAATTAGAAGGAGATATTACAAATGTTAGTAGTTTTATTGACGGATTAGATACAGTTTTTACAAAAAAAATAGTTGAAAAAGGCAAGTCAATTCAAACTAGTGGATCTGATAAAAAAATTAAAGATTTAGAAACTCAGATTTCGGAACAAGAAAAGGCAATTCAAACTGTAAAAGAGAAATCAAAGAAGATTACAAATGTAGCAAATTCTCTTTTTGAAATGATTTCAAAAGGAATGATTTCAATAAAAGATAATTCTGCACAAGAAATTTTAGCAGTTAATAATTCAAAATTAATTAATGAAAAAGGAATTTCAATAATTATTGTAGAAGATGAAAAAATTAAAATAAATACAGATTCTCCACTTCAATCAATTGCATCTGTTTTATTTAATCATGCAAAAAAACAATCAGGTGCCATCAATTCAATTCAAGCAATTAAAGAAAAAACAGAAAAGAAATTAGAAAAATTTCAAAATAAAACAGAAACTGAAAGAAACATAGATGTTATTACAGAAATTAGAAAGAAAAACTGGTATGAAAGATATAGATGGTTTATGACTACGGATGGATATCTTGTAATTGGAGGTAGGGATGCAGCATCAAATTCAGCTGTAATTAGAAAACATTTGGATAAAAATGATAAAGTGTTCCATGGGGATATTTTTGGTTCGCCTTTTTTAATTATAAAAGATGCAGAGAATGCGCCGGTTACAACGATGAATGAAGTTGCTCATGCAACTGTTTGTTTTAGTAGAGCATGGAGAGAAGGATTGTACGGGGTTAGTGCCTACTGGGTACATCCAGAACAAGTAAAAAAATCAGCTCCAAGTGGAGAATTCTTACCTAAAGGATCTTTTACAATAGAAGGTACACGAAATTTTATCAAATCAGAGACTCTAAAATTGGCTGTTGGAATCATGATAGATGAGGATAAAAATTATGTCTTAACGTGTGGTCCACCAGAACCAATTAAAAAAAATTCAATATGCTATGCAATAGTTGAACCAGGAGGAGGAGAAATGGCAGAGTGTGCAAAAAAAATAAGACTAGAATTTTTAAAAATATTTGAAGATATTACAAAAAAATTCAATATCGATGAATTCGTTCGTGCATTACCTCCAGGTAAAAGCCAAATTAAACAAGTTAGTATGGGAGATTTAGAGAAACAGAGTATTATTGATGAACAGATAGAATAGATGAATCAGTATCAAGTGATATTTTAATTCCATTTTTAATTGATAAAAATTCGTCATCACTAATAGTAATTAACGGAATATTAGCTAATGCACATCCAGTAGCAACTGTAAGATCTGCTTTTTTACAAATCATTGCAAGTGGCGCTACATTGTTTGATTTTATAGAATAGATAGTGTATGCACCTACACTACTGCCAATACCTGATGGAAATACAAGAATAGTATCTTTAATTGCTTTTTTAAAAAGAGGGTGTTTTTTATCACTAATAATACCAGTTTTCTTATCAACTGTTCCCAAGAAATTAATTGGATCATTTGATTTTAAAACAATACCTTCTACTTTTCCTGAGACTAAAATTTTATTCATCTTGTTTCATCTTCGACAATTTGTGTTAATGATTTCAAATTAACATCCACACCATTAGAATTTTTAAGATAGAATGCACCCTTGATACTATTAGTGGTAACTGCATCAACGTCATCTTTGGATATCAATGGAGTTAGACATGTACAACAATCAGCAAGAATTTCACATCCAGCACGCTCAAGTTCTGTTATGTAGCCAATTTTTTGTGCCTGTTCCTTTACAGTTCGAGGTAAGAAAACCATACATCTCTTTTGAAAAGAACGACCTTTTAGTTTAGCAGTAAGATCAGAAATTTCATCTAAACCTAATTGAGGACTACCAAGTGTAATTAAATCACCTTTTTCTGCAGTGTTAAGCTCATCATGTACATTTTGCATTTCTTTTTCATCAAAATCTATTTTTTCAGTGTTTGAGTCACCTTCACCAAAAATAAATTTAGCACACGTTCCAGATGTTCCCATTCCACCACACATTGCTTTAGATTGTCTTTGATCCATTTCATCAAGTCCAGAAATATTTACAGATGTATCACCTAATTTTCCAGCATAAAATCCTAACATCCCGTATGTTAATTCATTTGGATTTTTAACTTTCATTCGTATCGTAATATTTGGAGTGTCTTCTTTTCTTAATGAAGAATAAGGACTCTTACCAACAATAGCACTAGCTAGTGCACTAAATGCACTTTCTTTGTTTGTTTTTAAATTATCATATGAATTTGCATGGATGGCAGCATTACTTTCTGCAAATGCAACTTGTGTTCCATTTTTAGGAATATCAAAAATTTCATAAGGAATGCAAGAAAAGGATGGAATTACTCCCATCGTTTCATATGAATTTTTAATGGATAATTGCTTTGAAATAAAATTTTCATCTAATTTGTAATTAGATACATTATCAATATCAAATCCCATTGGATTCAAAGTTGTTTTTACTGTAACACGGGCATCTTTACTAACGCTAGATAGAAGTTCTTCTCCAGCATCACCAATTGTATTATAATTTACACCAGAAAGATGAGCCCATTCAATAGGAATTAATTTTTCAGCATCAGTTGCTTCACCAGTTGCAACCAAAATTCTATATGCCATTTGCATAGTTTCACCTTGCTCACCTTTTAGTGCAGATTCTTCTTCTCTAGTTAATTCCAATGGTCAATTATCATTATTACAGTTATAATACTTGTGCGTAAATTAGAATTGAAAATGAAAAGAATTCTTACGGGTATGACAAATACCATGAATGCTGTAAAACCACCAAGAATTACAGCATTAAGAGATCTACATGATGCAGAAACAGGTCCTTTTAGTATTTTAATTGGAACTATACTTTCTGCAAGAACTAAAGATGAAACAACTACAAAAGCAGTGAAAGCATTATTTTTAAAATATAAAAATCCTAAAGATTTAGGAAATGCAAAAGTAAAAGATGTAGAAAAAATAATTAGATCAATTGGATTTTTTCATGTTAAATCTAAGAGAATCATAGAAGTTTCAAAAATAATTCATCAAAAATACAAAGATAAAGTTCCAGAAGATCTTGATACACTAGTACAGTTACCAGGTGTTGGGAGAAAAACAGCTAATTGTGTTTTAGTGTATGCATTTGAAAAACCAGCCATCCCAGTAGATATTCATGTCCATAGAATTTCAAATAGATTAGGTTTAGTTGATACAAAAAATCCTGAAGATACAGAACAAGAGTTAATGAAAAAAATAGATAAAAAATATTGGATTGACATAAACGATACATTTGTAATGTATGGTCAAAATATTTGTAAGCCTATTTCTCCAATGTGTGATGTTTGTAAAATTACAAAAAGTTGTAAATATTATAAAACTAAGAACGCTTCTTAGTAAAATATAACGTTCCGCCTAAAATTCCAATTCCTGCTGCAACATAAAATGGAAAAAATGCAAACATATTCTTTCCAGGATCACCAGACAATATGTCTACAATCATAACTCCAGAATTTATTGCAGGTGGATCAGTACTTCCTTGCATTCCATGAACTGAATAAGATTCAAGTTCAAATTGTCCAATATCCAAATTTGTTACAACTATTCTTGCTCCATTGTTTACAGTTAATCCTGCTCTATCAGTAAATGATACAATAGATTTTGCTTGAGGATACCACCCCCTATCTAAATCACTATGAACAACAACGTATCCTTCATCAGGAGTTTGTACTGCAACCCAAAATTTATTGTCAGGTTTTGGACCCATACCAACTTCAATAAATTCAGCATTATCCAGTTTATCATATACTCTGAAAACTGCATTGCCATCTGGATTTGCATAAAGTAAATTGTTGTCAATAGTAATTTGCCAGCTTACACTGTGAATGTTATCTAGTGGAATTATTGGTGCATTGCGCAATACTGTGTTAAATTTTTCTGCAGGAATTTGCACAGTTTCAATAATTAAAGAAGGGTTTACTTCTTGAGCAAATGCAGGAGTAATTACGAATCCAAGAAATACAATCACTAGAATTAGATACTTCATGAGCTAATCCAAATTTGTTTGAATAAATATCTAATCAACGAAAGGTTTTGGGGTATCCAAAATTACCTTTGCTACTTCAGGTCTTAAAATAAATTCAGATGGTGCTTGACCATTTTGGATCATCTCTCTTAATGCAGTTCCACTAATTTGCTCTTTTACATCATTATCGTGTGGACATGCCTTTGGAGTTGTGTATGTAAGACATTTTCTACAATAAAAGAACGGTGGAAAAAATACTGGAGAAATTTCTAATTCTGGATAATCTTCAAAGATTTTTTGTGCTGCCATTGGATCATAGAACTTACCGACACCTGCGTGATCACGTCCAATGATGATATGAGTACAACCATAATTTTGTCTCATAATTGCATGATGTATCGCTTCCTTTGGACCAGCATACTTCATCTGTGTATGTAAAGTTCCAAGTTTACATCTATTTTCAGGATAATATGATTTTATCATAGTTTCATAACAGTTTACAATCACTTCATCTACAAAATCACCAGATTTTTTCTTGCCAATTACAGGATTTACAAATACACCGTCACGTGTTGTTATGGATGTCTTTTGTAACATTTCATGTGCCACATGTGGCGGATTTCTTGTTTGGAATGCACAAATTGTTTTCCAACCTGCTTTTGCAAAAGATTCTCGAGTTTGAGTTGGCGTTAATCTATTTTTCCTAATTTCAGTATCGTTTGGTCTTTGTATGAAATCAATTTTTCCACTAACCAAGAAATCTTTCATCGACATTGTATATCCTACACCAGGATGTGATGAATCAGTAGTGCCGTAAATTCCTTGAGCAGTTTTCTCTTTATCAAAAGTAAATGTTTCATCAACGTGTAATACTGCAACTCCAATACCATCCGGGTTTTGTAACAGGACATCTCCTGCTTCTTTCATTTTAGAAGCAGTTTCTTTATCTACATCAAGTACAATCGGAATAGTCCATGCCAAGTCATTAGCAAGTCTTCCACGAGATACAACACTTTCAAAGTCTCGTTGCCCTAAAAATCCCTCTAAAGGGCTAAAAATTCCATCTGCAATATTTTCAACATCATTTGCTAGATCTTCAGTAATTGTAATTGAAAATAATCCAGTAGAATTAACTTTAGTAATTCTGTTAACTAAAATTCCACCATGAGCTTTGATTGAATTATTCTCAGACATGGATAAGCATCTATTTATGGTCTATATGAAGGCCGCACTCTTTGTTGCCATCTTGTTCCCACCACCATCTACCTGCACGAATATCCTCGTCAGGTTTTATTGCTCTAGTACAAGGTTCACATCCAATACTTGGAAAACCTTTGTCAAGAAGACTGTTGTAGGGCAAATTATTATTTTTTATATATTCTTGAATTTGATCCCAAGTCCAATCAACTATTGGATTAATTTTTAAAATTCCACCATGAGTATGATCTAATTGAAATATTGTAACATCTTCACGATTTTTTGTCTGGTCACGTCTTAATCCTGTAATCCAACCATCCAAAGTACTCAATATTTTATTCATTGGATGAACTTTACGAATTTCACAACAAAGTTTTCTATTATCAACGCTCTCATAGAAAAGATTCATTCCTTTTTCTTTTACCATTTCTTCTACTTCTTTGGTATCAGGAAATAGTACTTCAATTGAAATATTGTATTTTTTTCTAACAATGTCCATAATATCATAAGTCTCTTGTGGAAGTCTTCCAGTATCAAGAGTAAAAAATCGAAAATTAGGATTAATTTTTAACATAATATCCATTACGACTGCATCTTCAGCTCCAAAACTTGATGCTTTAGCAACTTTAGGATGCAAATTATCAGATACCCATTGTAAAGCATCTTGGGTGGTTTTAATTCTAGAATTAAGATCATCAACCTGTTCTTGTGTAAATTTTGTCACATATTCATTTAAAATATTTCTTTTATATTGATTGCCCAAAAAATTTATGCTAAATTATAAACAAGTAGAAGACAAAATAAAAAAGATGGATGAAATATCATATGTAGTAGTTTTTCCAAATATATTTTCTAAAAATAAAATTCCACAATTAATTAAAAATATTAAAAACATACTTAAAATAAAAAATCAAAACTATAACTCTGTAAAACGTGACGGAGATATTATTTTAGTTAATGCAAATGACCCTGTTTTTGCATCATCAGCTATCAATTTACTTTTTGGTATTGAAAAAATTGCCATTGCAAGACAAACAAAAAATAATTTTCAAAATATTATTTTAGAAATTACATCAATTGGAGGTAATTTATTATTAAAAGGAGAAAA
>JABHXI010000012.1 GCA_018657375.1 Candidatus Nitrosopumilus sp.
GGAATATTGATCACTGAAGGCGCAAGAGGTGAAGGCGGTTATTTGCTTAACAATAAGGGAGAGAGATTTATGAAAACTTATGCTGCTGGAAAAATGGAATTAGCTCCGCGTGATATTGTTTCAAGATCTATTATGACTGAAATTGAACAAGGTAATGGTTTCAAACATGAGACTGGTGTAGATTGTATGAAACTTGACATTAGACATCTTGGTGATGAAAAAATTAAAGAAAAATTAGGTGGGATTAGAGAAATTTCTATTAAATTTTCTGGAATCGATCCTGCTAAAGATTTGCTTGACATTAGACCTGTTTGCCATTATATGATGGGTGGATTGCATACTGATATTGACGGTGCCACCGAAATTCAAGGTGTATGGGCTGCAGGAGAGGCTGCATGTAACAGCGTTCACGGTTCAAATCGTTTAGGTGCAAATTCAACTTCAGAATGTATTGTTTGGGGTAAAATTACAGGCGAATTGGCAATTGACTATATTAAAAATAAAACAACATCAAACCCATGGCCCCATCATTTAGTTGCCTTAGAAGAGAAAAGAATCTACGATGGAATATTTAGAGGGAATGGAGATGTCAATCCGTATGAAATTAGACAAGAGCTTACTGACACGTTAAACAATAAGGCGTATGTTTACAGAAATGAAACTGATCTTGTTGACGGTTTAAGGAAAGTCAGAGAATTAAAAAAACAAGCTTGGAAACACGTTGATGATAAAGCAAAAGAATACAATACTAATTTCGCAAATGTTATGGAACTTGATTCTATGTTTAGAGTTGCAGAGGTAATTTTAGTTGGTGCAATTAATCGAAAAGAATCTCGTGGTGCACATGCAAGAACTGATTATCCTAAACGTGATGATGCTAATTTCTTACATCATACACTGGCGTATTATGATCCAAATGAACCAATCATGAAAACCCATCCTGTAACAATTACTAAATACCAACCAGTGGAGAGGAAATATTAGATGACTGAAGATGAACACCGTGAAGGCATCAAAGGAATGGCCAATCCTGGTCGTTATGGAATTGAACGTATTGCATATTTGTTAATGCGTTTAACTGGATTAGGATTACTAGGTTACTTTATTGCACACGTTTACGAAACAAGTAATATTTTACGAGGTCGAATGGGTTGGGATGACTTTCTAGCAATGACTCAAACTACTGAAGGCCATATCTTTTTAGTGCTTGTAATTGGCATGTGTGTTTTTCATACTGGAAACGGAATTAGAATTATGTTGGGACATGGCGGTGTTGGTGTGGGACAACCTGCTAGACCTGACTACCCCTATGAACCAGCATCTCAAAATTATAGACATAAAATAGGAATTTACTCCTCCATTGTTCTTGCAGCAGTTGCAATGATGTATGGCATGGCAGTAATGTTTGGTGAATGATATGAAAGAAAGTACAATAATGAAAATACACTATGGAACTGCTTTAGCATCAGTTGGTTTAGTTGCAGTTCATATTTTGATGCGTTTAACAACCGGATTTGCCGATTCTTTATCTTATGAAAATGTCTTAGCTAATTATCGATCTGTTCCATATGTGATCATGCTTGAATTAATTTTGATTTTACTCGCAGTACATGGATTCAATGGATTGAGAGTTATCTTATTAGAATTAAAACAAGGCAGGGTATATGAGAAAGCCGTTTCATACGGTAGTATAGTGGGAATGATTGCATTAATTGGATATGGCTCAAGAACTATTATTATGACAAATATGGGGATGGTGTAGAAATGGCTCAAGTATCTAGTATTGCAGACGAACAAGCATCAACTCCGTTATCTTCACCAAAATCTATTCTTTTAAGAATTTCAAAATTTAATCCAAAATTAGATGAGTCAAGTAAATTTATGGAATTTACTGTTCCTTATCAAAAATGGACTACTGTATTGGAAGCAATTCTTGATGTCAAAAAACATTTTGATCATTCTGTAGCTGTTCGTTATTCTTGTAGACAAGCTACATGTGGTTCATGTGGCATGATGATTAATGGAAAACCAAAACTTGCATGTTTTACAAAAATTAGCGAATTAGATTCTGACGTTGTTACAGTTGAACCTATGAATAATTTTCCTGTAATTCGTGATTTAACCGTTGGATTTGAAAAATTATTTGCAAAACATCAAAAAATTCAACCTTACCTCATTCGTGATGATAGCGAACTAGAATCTGATGAACGGGAATTTTTACAATCACCTGAGGAAGTAGAACAATACATCCAATTTGCTAATTGCATCAAATGTGGATTGTGTAATTCTGCATGTCCTACTATGGCTACTGACTCTTCTTTTGTTGGACCTCAGGCATTAGCACAAGCATATCGATATGTTGCTGATAGCCGAGATAAAGGAAAGGATACTAGATTAAACATAATTGACGAATCTCATGGAATTTGGAGATGTCATTTTGCTGGCTCATGTAGTCAAGTATGTCCAAAAGGTGTTGATCCTGCAATGGGAATTCAATTCCTTAGAGGATATCTGCTAGGATTTAGAAGTTAAAATAATTTTTAAAAAGTTAAAAAAATTTTCAGGTTTCTATAATTTTTTAGGAACTTCGTCCAATTTTTTAGGATTAGGACTATTGTTAACCTGATTGTTGATTTGTTCTGCCATAAAATGATTTGATACATTCACTTTAACATCATTTACGCCATCTACTCTCAAAAGATAATCGTGTACATCTTGACAAATTTTGAAGCCAAATACTGCCGGACAGAAAGGACTAGTTAGATGCAAATCCACCTTAACGTTGCTATCGCTGATATCTACCTCATCAATTAACTCTAATTCTACAATTGAGGTATTGATTTCTGGATCCACGATCTTTGATAACTCATCAAAAATTTTGACTCTAAGTAATTTGATATCTTGACTCATAACGGCAAAAACATTTATGCTATATATAACCATTTTACAACCTTAGTTGATGTATCGTTCACGACTTGGTACTGATTTGAGTGATATCACTTTAGATTATGTTTCATCCATCAATGATGATTCTGAAATTGCTTTGTACGATATTATTGGAAGTCAAGCTCATACAATAATGCTATTTCAAAATAAGATTATTACAAAAAATGATGCCAAAAAAATTCTATCTTCTTTGGAGGGTATGAAAAATGAAACATTTGATGCCTCATCAGGCGCAGAAGATATTCATGAATTAATTGAATCTCTGGTAATTAAAAAAGCAGGTATGGCAAGTGGTGGGAAAATGCACACTGCAAGATCTCGAAACGATCAAGTTGTTTTAGATATTCGAATGAAAATTAGAGATGACATTAACATAATGTGTAATTGTCTTTTGGATACAATTGAATCACTTGTATCTGTATCCAAAAACAATCAAAAAACAATTATGCCTTTTTACACTCACCTTCAACAAGCTCAAGCAGGTTTATTTTCTCATTATCTTTTAGCTCAAGCCGATGTCTTATCTCGAGATTTCCAAAGACTGTTTAATACTTTTGAAAGAATTAATCAAAGCCCTCTGGGTTCTGGACCTGTTGGGGGGACTAGCATTACAATTGATAGACATAGCACTGCAAAAATGTTGGGCTTTGATGGTATTGTTGAAAATTCTCTTGATGCAACTAGTACGCGTGATTTTGTCGCAGAGTATGTTGCAATGGTTTCAATTTTAATGACTAACTTAAGTAGAATTTCTGAAGATTTTATTATCTGGTCTACTTCTGAATTTTCTTTTATTGAATTATCTGATGAGTTTACATCACCTTCAAGTGTAATGCCTCAAAAAAAGAATCCTGATATTTTGGAATTAACTCGAGGTAAGACTGCCGAAATTATTGGAAATCTTACTGCGATTTTAACTACTATCAAAGGTCTAGCTTCAGGATATGGACGTGACTTACAACAAATAAAATCCTCTATCTGGTCTACATCAAAAACATCTATCAGTGCATTATTGATTATAAAATCAATTGTTCTAACTATGAAAGTAAATACAAAACAAATGAAGAAAGTAACAGAATCTAGTAATTTAATTGCCCTGGATATAGCTGAGAAATTAGTTAAAGAAGGAATTCCATTTAGAGTAACTCATAAAATTTCAGGCGTTTTGGTCCAATTGGCACATAATTCAAAAAAACCTATTTCAAAGTTAACTGCTTTAGAAATAAAAAAATCTGTAGAAGGAACTACTGTAGATCCTAAAATTGTATCTGAGATTATTTCTACTACTAGTGTTGTTTCTTCTCTAAAAGATAGAAAATCATTTGGCTCTTCTGGATATGATGAGCAAAAAAGAATGATTTCTGATAGAACTCAGAAAATTAGTATTTGGAGATCAAATATGTCTGAAAGAGACAATAAAATCAAGTCTTCCATTGATGAACTTCAAAAATTAGTTGATGAAATCATTTAATGAATAAAGTAGAAAGCGGGTCTAGAGGGATTCGGACCCTCGACAACCGGATTAAAAGTCCGGTGCGCTACCTGGCTGCGCCATAAACCCACAAAAAAAATATTGAACCTGTATAATTTAGCCTTTTACAAATCTACGGGTTCTGACAGAAACTTTTAATCTAGGATTTTGATTCATACTACTAGTGCCCTTGTAGTATAGTCCGGTCTAGAATTCGACCCTGTCACGGTTGAGACGCGTGTTCGAATCCCGCCGAGGGCGCCATTATTTTCAATTTTTAAAGTGATCGTTGCCTGCTTTATTTTTAGAATACGTCCAAAATCATCCTACAATAATATTAAAATTCAGGCAATTTCAGGTGAATTTGTTGTCTGAAGAAAAAATAGAGTCTAAAGTAGAAGTAAAACCTACTGAAAATTCTGTATCTGAAAAATCCTCCATTGAAGATACTAAAAAAACTGAAGATGCAAAAATAGAGGCCGAATCTAAAGCAGCTCAAGAAGCAGCGTCTAAAGTAGAAGCAAATGCAAAAACACTAGCAGATGCAGAGGCAGCAGTACAGATAGCTCTTGAAAAAGCAAATGCTGCAAGAGCAGAATTAGAAGCAGCAGCAGATGAAGAATACAAAGCAATTGCTGCTGAAGTTAAAGCAGACACTGCTAAAAAAGTAGATTTTACATTCAAGAGAAAGGGTGAAGAAATTTTTAGAAGAGAAATGGGCGAACCTGAATTTTGGTTAGAAAAAGAAGACAGATTTCCAAGACCTATACTTTCTGCAGATGAACAAGAATCCATTACAAGAAAAGCTGAAACGCCTCATGATCAAACTCCTGAATATAATCCACAACATGTTCTTAGTCCAGAATATGGTGGTGTTTCAAATTATGAACGTGGTGTTGATTCTTTCTTAGATGAATTAAAAACTAAACTCGATAAACAAAAAAGTGATCCTGAAATAACTGAAAAAGAAATACTTGCAACAGAAAATGAAATTACCTATTTAGAATCAATACATGAAAATTTCTATATTGGAATGAATGTCTTCCGAACAGCAAAAGGTGGACGGGATAAAATCAGTGCATAGGTTGGTATGATGATATGAATCACGTAATTTTTGATGTAATGAATGCTAGAGTAACTTTCAAAAATGTCCCCATTCATGAATTATCTAAATTTGCTTTTAATGATGTCGCAGCAGCGGCTGATGCATTTAAGAAAATTCCGGGAGTTGATGAATGTATAATTATTCAAACTGCAAGTAGAATTGAAATTTTTACAGTTAGTAATACTGAAACTACTGATTCTCCAGATGCAAGAAGAGTTGAAGGCAAAACTCTGATTTTAAATCAAGTTAAAGAAACTTGGATTTCTTTAACTGCTTTAGAACAAATTGATATTGATCACTTTGATCAAACCATTGAAGTTTACAAAAGTGATGATGTGTATCTTAATCTTCTACGATTAGGCTCAGGTATTGATTCATTTGTTGTTGGTAAACCTGAAGTCTTTGATGAAATTGTTCAATCATTAGCTCATGCAAAATCTGCAGGCACATCCGGTACTATCCTGAATAAATTATTTGAAAGTGTAATTCGATTATCCACTCGAATGAGAGACACCACAGGTATTGCAAAAGATATTATTTCTCTTGGAGACATTGCAGTAAAATTGGTTGAAGAAAAAACAGGGCTTGATTCAAAGAAAAAAGTACTATTGATTGGAACTGGAAATCCAGCTGCTTTAGTTGCAAAATCTCTCAATAAAAAAGAAATTTCTTATGATGTAGCTAGTAGGAGCATTGAACGTGCAACTGGATTTAGTACAATTGTGGGTGGAACCCCTATACCTTTTGATGATGTGTATTCCACATTTGACAAATATGATATAATTTTTGTTGCAACAACGTCTGATTATTTCTTAATTACATTTGATAGAATTAGACTTGTAATGGAGGAAAAGAAGAAAGGTACATTGGTTTTAGATTTATCTGATCCAAGAACTGTGGATGAAGGAATAACTGCTCTTCCTGGAATTAAATTGTTATTTAGAGATCAAATTGCAGAAATTTATGAAGAAAGTGTAAAAGATAGATCCACTATTGTTCCTGCAGTTGAAAAAATCATTGAAAAGGAATTACCTGTATTATCTGCTAGAATGAAAAGATTAGACGCTTAGTTTCTTTTTATTTTTGTTTTCTTAGCAGGAATTGCATTACTGCTTCTTTTGAATAATCAATTCCATGAACTTCATCAGTATGTGTTCTAAAATTTTCTATTACTTTTTCTTGATCACCATCTACTTCAAAATTACATTCAAAACCATAGTCATTACACTTTAGTTTTGGCATATTCTGATGAAAATAATATCCGTATAAAAATTAAGATATTTTTAATTTAGTAGTGCAATATTAGTAAAATATAATTTTTATCCGTAGGACTCGTATTTAATTCCAAAACTACCGTCTGATTTCTTTTCATGCTCTGTAACAAAACCTTTGGAATCTAAATGATCAATTACGCCATCAATTGTTCCTTGATATCCGCAAATGTAGATAATTGTGTTCTCTGGTGTCAATGCCTCTCCTACCATTTCCTCTACTGGTGACAATCCTGTTTTTTTATCTGGTTTAAAAAATGACTCAACTCTTCCAACATGACCGTTCCAAGATCTATTGAAGAACTCCTTTGGCCTGCTAATTGCTGCTCTGTATCTAAAATTCCATTTATCTCTTCCATTTTTTTCACTTTCTAATTCCATATCTGTTAAAAGGCGTTTGTAACTTAATTCATCAACATAACTTGCACCGTGTAAAACTATGACTTCTCTGCTA
>JABHXI010000099.1 GCA_018657375.1 Candidatus Nitrosopumilus sp.
ATTGTTGGATTCATCCTCACGTTAACGGTTGTAATGGGATTGTGGTTTTCATGCTCAATCGACAGATGTGGGTTTTAGTTGAATGAGGCATCATCAAGTCCCAATAGTCATGTACTTGGTAAATTTTTTGTTCTCAATCCAGACCCACATCAAAAAGAGACTACGTCCTAAAATCACATAACCTAAACTAAGGCCCATTTTTTAAAATTAGATTAATTCTCGTATTTAATATCCAGTTTTAATTTTTTGATGTATCTTAATCCTGTTGCCCCAATGCCCAGAATCAACGCTCCAACTATGATCCAACCTACAACAACCAAATTTCCTGGACCAGTTATCAAAGATATAATCGCTGCAAATAGCATTATGATTCCAGCAATAATTAGCACATATGCAACTAATTTTGCAACAACTACCACCTGTTCACGGTCCATAATCTACAAAGAAAACGCATCTAGATTTACCTTTTTCTTATGGTAAAAAAATGAGAAGAATCCTCACCCTTCTCAAGTATAACAACAGCAGTGTACGGGTGTTAAATTTGCTGCATACTATGGGCGGCATAAGATCGGATATAAAATATACCAAGTCCTACTAGCGTGCCACGTAAACTAAAACAGCTTTTTTAAAATCAGAATTATTTTGGGCAAAGTGTTGTGAATCATCTCAACCTAACAAAATTTTCATTGAACTCATCCCCACCACCAAAACCTTCCAGTGGTTTTGATTAGGGATTTGATGGATGCCATATTTTCAGGGTTCAATTCAATTTCCTTGTGTTCTGCTAAGACGTGTTCTGTAACCATTGACATCAATTCTTCCACATTATTCGTCGTCGATGATGCTGACCAACTGCAATCTTTTCCTGCGTCCTTGCAGCTAATTGATTTTGTCATAACTATGTGAGATTTTATTGGTATTTATCTAAATAGCGCCTAGCGTGCACCCGTCTATCGGTTTTCTTTAGATATGCTCTAGAAATCTTTATCAGGTTTAACACCCTAAAGCATCTATGCAAGCATTATGTTTGATCACAGTTAAACCCGGAAAAGTAGATACCGTGGTTGAAATTTTAAAGAAAAAAAGAAAGGTCGTTAAACAGACAATGATAGTTACAGGCAGAGCAGATGTCAGTGTGATTTTAAAAGGCAATATGGACGAAATTAATCAAATGGTAATTGGGTTTAAAAAAATTAAAGATATCGTAACTACAGAGACTCTAATTGAAGTGGAGGTGGACTTAGGTTGGTAAGAGCAATAATTTTAGTAAAATCTCCAAAAAAACTCATCGCAGCTAAATTAAAAAAATTGACAACGGTAGTCGATTCATTTCCAACAAGCGGTCAATTTGACGCAGTTGCAATTATTGATGTAGAACAACTAACGCAGATAAAAGAAGTGACAAATGAAATTCAAAAAATTAGAGGTGTTGAAAGAACTGAAACAATGGTAGAAGTTCAATAAACATAATTGAAAAGTATTTTTAATTTAGAGTAATTGATTTAAGCAACTTTAAGCTATACTGTATGTGAATATCAAGAAAGTCGGTAACGTAATCTTAGCCGTCAAAGATTTAGGCAAATCCATAAAATTCTACAACGAAGTAATTGGATTGCCAATCAAAGACCAAAGAGAAACATGGGTGGATCTAGGTACATCCGGAGCTTTGTTGAGTTTACATCCTGCATCACTAACTGCCCAGCACGTAGGCAGTTCAATAGAGAATGGAATAAGTTTGGGTTTCATAGTTGGGGATTTGAAATCTGCACTTGAGGAAGTAAAAACAAAAGGCGTCAAGATTCATCGAGACGTCATTGAAAAAGATGCAGGTAAAAATGCAGTGATTTTAGATCCAGACGAATACCTAATCTCATTGTTTGAGCCAACATACAAAGACCAGGATCAACAAACTAGCGGATATCATGGGTTTACACCAACATAGATTGTTTTTATAAAAAAACAATCCCAAAATTTTCTTTTTAAATTATCTGGCGTTAAATAATTTTTTTTATTTTTGAAACAAGTTGTTCAGAATTTTTTTCTTTATGGTTGATTGAAACATAAAAAGTGACATTGTTTTTATGTAGAATTAAGATATTTACTTTTGAATGTTTTAACAGCACATAATCTAATTTTCCAATTTCATTGTTTTGTCGCAATGAGATTAATGTAGAAACTATAAAAAATTCATTTTTTACTTCTTCTGATTTTAAGAGAGGTTTAACATTCGGCTTAATTATTCCAGTTAAAGTTCTACCATATGCATTGATTACACCAGCATAACGAACATTACCAGATAGTTTCAGGATATTCTGGCATTGTTTCTTATAATTCATGACGGCAACTTGCCATTTTTCTGCAGGTGTTTTTTTCATATTAAAAATTAGCTTGGGAATATAATAAAGATTATCAATAATTTAAAATTAAATTTCTATGGATTGTGTCTATCAGACGGTCTACTTTGTAGTTTCTTTCTTAGTTCTAAATTCTCTTTAACTAATTTGTCATTTTGAGTTTGTAGTATCTGAACAGAAGTTTTACTGGTAAATAGCGGGTGTCCTGGTGGAACTACTGGAGAATCTTTAGATAATAATCCTGAAGCATAATCTTGATACATTCTTTGAAATCCTTGAAGTTTTTGATTGACAGTTTCGTTATGCTGTGCTAATTGTGGCTTCATTTGATTATGATTTACAGGAGATAACGGATGATTTAGTCCTGGAGGTAGTCTTGGAAATTGAAATGCCATATGTGGAATATTTGGATTTAATCCATAAAGGTCCTGTAAATGCCTCATTACCATATTATCCATGTCTATCCTGTAAATTTGGTATATTTTACGCTTACCTTAGGCATTTCATATACTCTTTAGTGTAATAATAGTAATTTTTGCTCAAATTCAGTTGATCGTAGATCGTTATAGATTACTAATTTAGATCAAAATTAACCATGATGG
>JABHXI010000100.1 GCA_018657375.1 Candidatus Nitrosopumilus sp.
GAAAGATTTACGGAGTTGCCAAATTGCTCCTTCAGGTTTTGCAAGTATGTTTTTGAAATCTCATCTATTGTGGTTCCTTTACCAATTTGTTCATGTGCGTCAACTTCAAAAATTGTAAAATATGATTGCCTGAGTATCGTTGCATAAAGGTCATCGATTTTTTCAGATAGCATGATCTTCTTTTGATTATCTGATATCTTATCTGCCAAGTTATCGTAAAGTAGTAATTCTGAAAATGTTGATGCTGTTTCAGCTAATGGTAATGGTGCATCTTGAACAAGAATTGATCTATTTTGTGCTGCCTGACTATGCACTGCATGGCCTAGTTCATGAGCTAAGGTGAAAACATCTCTAGATTTACCTGTAAAGTTAACCAAAACATATGGTGTGATTTTTGGAGTAAGCGTGCTACAAAATGCCCCGTCTCTTTTTCCTGGTCTGACTGATGAATCAATATGATTCTCATTGAATACTTTTCTAGCGTATTCCTCTAAAGTGCTACTAAACTTTCCAAGTGACTCAAATACTAATCTTACAGATTGCTCGTACGAATAATTTTTTTCTTTAATTTTTGCTGCTGCTGGTGCATACAAGTCATATCTTTGCAACTTTTTCATGCCTAGCATTTTTGCTTTTTGAAGAAAGAATTTTTGAAATACAGTTGAGTTCTTTCTACAAATTGAGAGAAGTGATTCAATAGTTTTATCATCTATGTCATTGGCGATGTTCCTCATTGATATCGGACTTTTGTACCCTCTAAGCTCTATTCCTTCATCTTTCCAATTAAGAACGATATTTTGATAAATTTCACCAATAACTCCTTTGTTTTCTTCATATTTGCTTAGAATTGTTTTGTAAGCTGTTTCTCTGATCTTTGGGTTTGTACTTCTGACGTAATTTGTTAATTCTTCCCTTGTCATTGTTTTTGTTCTATTGCCAATTTTCATTTTGTATTCGTAGACGTTGGTTATTTTGTCATACAATTTTACCAGTGCTGAAATTCCTGTAACGTCTAGTGTGTTTATGATTTTTTCTTCTGATTCACTTAGTGCATATTTTGCAAATAATCTTTTGTATGCTAGATATTCTTTTAACTCTCCTGTGTTCTCCATCAGTCTTTTGGCATTTTTGTCATCTACTTTTGTTTTCCACCATAGATCAAAGAATAAAATTTTATTTGAAATTTCTGAACCTAGTTTTGACATTTGAGTCATTAATGAAGTTGCTTCATCTGATTGTGTGTCTGATGAATATGCAAGTGATGCGTATCCTCCTATCTTACTCATCTTATGTGAAATCTCTTCCACTTGTTGTAGTATTATTTTAAATTGCTTGGAAGTCATTTTTGAGTTTAGATTGGATTTAATTTTTTCAAATTTCATTGCTTGATTTTCTAAATCTTTAATCTGCTTTTTGAATGAGGGACTCTTTGGATTTTTTGCTAATTCTGATAAATCCCATTTACCTAATTCGTACTCTGACATTATTTTTAATATTTTTTAACTATTAAAAAATGAATACCTCCTAATTTTTTAATTCTATTTTTTTCAGTTATCTTGTGTTTCTTGTTCTTTGATTATGTTCAATGTCATGCTGGTTTTGAGATTTGGTATGCCTCTGATTGCCCTGGTTATCACATCTTGTAAAACCTCTTCACTGGATGACTCCATTCTGCAAATTACATCATAATATCCGAAAACCACATCTGCCTCCTTTACTTCTGGTATTTTGCAGAGATTCTTTAAGGTGGGATATTCTTGACCCTTTTCACAATGAAATACAACATATGCTTTGCTACTATTTTTGCCTAGCATTGCCCCTACTAATTTTTCTGATATTTGGAATAGTTCTCCTGACTCTGAACTTGTTAATGTCATGCTGGTTTGAATTTTTGATATTTTTCGAATTTGCTGTGTAACAATTTCTTGAATCTTTTCATCTGTAGTACACTCAATTTGTGCTATGATGTCGTATAATCCAAGTGTTCCGTGAGCCTCTTTTATCCCGACTATTTTTTTTAATGATTGAATGACGGATTCTTCTTCACCTAGCTTGCAATTCATCATGACGTATGCTTTTGACATTAGAATCGTATTCCTTTGTGCATTTTATTATGAACAATCATCTAAAACAGTATACAAAATTAGCATAAAAGTTTTCATAGTTAATCTTGTAATAATTTCAATTTTTCTAACTAAAATGAATAATATTCTTCATGAATGTAACACCATTTCCAAATGTCTTCTGGAATTGATTTCATTACTGCATGACCTGTCTCCTCAAAATGCTTTGTGGCATGTTTTCCTATTGATGAATCACAACAACCCACGTGCCCACATGTCAAACACATTCGAATAGCAACTGTAGGCATGTGCTGTTTTTCACATTCTTCACATTGTTTTGTATTTGGAGAAACGTCTTCTTTTTTTTGTAGAAAGTGATTACACTCTTTGTGCATTTTTCTAATCTTTTTTTAAATCATCATTGTATCTTTTAATCGATTCAATAATTACCGTTTTGGCATCTTTTGCTGATTTCCATCCTAGAATTTCTACTTTTTTCCCTTCCAAGTCTTTGTATACTTGGAAAAAATGTGCAATCTCTGAACGATAATGATCTTCTACATCTGCAATATCCGCTTTACAATCATATCTTGGATCATTTGTTGAAACACAGATAATTTTATCATCTGCTTCTCCGTCATCCATCATCTGTAATAGCCCTATTGGTCTTGATTCTATCAAAATACCTGGATATGTTGGATTTGTAACCAGTACTAGTGCATCCAATGGATCCCCGTCTTCCGACAATGTTTGCGGGATGAGTCCGTAATCTCCTGGATAGTGAAATGGTGAAAATAACACTCTATCTAATTTTATTATGTTATGTTTTTTATCGTATTCGTATTTGTTCATTGATCCTTTTGGTATCTCTACTATCACGTTGATTTTTTCTGGTACTTCGTCCCCTGTTTCAATGTCATGCCAAAGATTTTTAGTCATTTTCTAGATGTACTGATTATTACTCGTTATATGAATTCTGTGCATATGTTTTAAAATTTCTTCAGTGTTCTGTATTTTTATATGGAATTACTGATGACCCCTGGATTTGATCTAATTTTATACTGTTGGGTTTGTATTTGGAATCACTTTGAATATTTTTACAGTATAGTCTCCATAAAAGATATCTTTTGATTCTCCTGTGTTGTGGTCTACTGTTCTGGCTCTGAATTTATACTCGTATGATCCGTCGCCTTTGGTATCTACCTGTGCTACGTGAACTGCTTCGTTTTCTTTGTAAAATTGAATTATTACGGGATATCTTTCAACTACTTCTGAAGATGAACCCCACACTTTACCCCATGGCAGTTTGTTATTTTCAGGCACTGTCATAGTAACTGTAGTTATTTCTAAACTCATTTTATGATTAATTTGTCTTACATTGATATTGTTTTGATCTATTTCTGCAATTGCGTCATTTGGAACCATCATTATTGCAAACACAGCAATTATTGATCCGACTATGAGGAGATTCATCTTTGAATTCATTTCAAATTATGTTGATTTGAAGTCACTTAAATAATTTATTACCAA
The DNA here is from genome assembly GCA_018657375.1 of Candidatus Nitrosopumilus sp. Classification (GTDB taxonomy): domain Archaea; phylum Thermoproteota; class Nitrososphaeria; order Nitrososphaerales; family Nitrosopumilaceae; genus Nitrosopumilus. Next base: position 3,594 of record JABHXI010000100.1, read on the forward strand.
CTTCTACGAGTTCCTTAGATTCATTCCAAAATATCATAATATTGATTTAGAC
>JABHXI010000013.1 GCA_018657375.1 Candidatus Nitrosopumilus sp.
AAAGTAATGGAAGGACGTTCACTTGAGGCTGATACTCAAATGGCTACTGTCAAAAATATTATTGGTGTTGCTAGTGGAAAAGGAGGAGTCGGTAAATCTACTGTTTCGTTAAATTTGGCATTGGCATTATCTCAAACCGGAGCTAAGGTTGGTTTACTTGACGCTGATATCTATGGTCCAAGTATTCCTTTGATGTTGGGGATGAAAGACGGCTCTATGGAAGTTGAAGACAATAAACTTCAACCTGCTGACTCTAACGGATTGAAGGTAGTTTCATTTGGTTTTTTTGCAGACCAATCCAATCAAGCCGCAATTTACCGTGGTCCAATTATTTCTGGAATTTTAAAACAATTTTTAGTTGATACAAATTGGTCTGAATTAGATTATCTGATAGTTGATCTTCCGCCTGGCACAGGGGATATACCATTAACTCTTGCACAAACAATTCCTATCACTGGTATTCTTGTAATTACAACTCCGCAAGATGTTGCAAGTAATGTTGCAGTCAAAGCAGTTTCCATGTTTGAAAAATTGAATGTTCCTATTATCGGAGTAATTGAAAATATGAGTCATTTTATCTGTCCAAACTGTGATGACAAACATTACATCTTTGGTGATGGTGGAGCAAAGAAAATTAGTGAACAATTCAAGATACCATTTTTAGGTGAAATTCCATTAAATTATGGAATTATGTCTGGTTCTGATTTGGGAAAACCTATCATGACTACTGACGTTGACTCTCCTAGTGCTACTGCTTTTAGAATAAGTGCAAAAAATGTTGCAGCACAATGTAGTATCATCGCATCTAACTTACAATCTGAGATGGAATCTGAAGCATCCGGTGAAGCATCCGGTGAAGCATCCGGTGAAGCATCTCCTGACACCTCCACTTAATTTCGATTCCTGTGAAATTACCTGATTCTTTAAGAGACCAATTGAAAATCCCTTTGGGGGTATTGTTGCCAATTGGTCAAGATAATAAGAGAAATATTCAAAAATATCTTTCAGATGATTCTTTCATAATTACTGTTGGAGATAGAACAACTGAGAAAATGATTGATTTTGATTTAACCCCGTCATTACAAATTATTGATGGTTTTGAAAAAAGGATAAAACGAGACATAGTTAAACTTGGAGATGCGTTTGAATTACAGATTGATAATCCTGCAGCTGAAATTACTTTGCAAAGTATTGAAATAATTAAAAAGGCATTTACTATGAATCCTCCCATCCGATTAACTGTGAATGGTGAAGAAGATTTACTTGTATTGCCTGTTTGTATACATGCTCCAGAAAATTCAGTTATTTTGTATGGTCAACCCAATAAAGGACTAGTTTTAGTACAGATTACTGCAGAAATTAGAAATAAAGCACAAGCGTTACTTGATCTAATGAAGTAATTGGGATGTGATGAGACGGTGGCTGTATGATTGATGATTACCCCACATAACTTCTGACCCTTTTATTACTCATTTTGTAGACTCAAAATCAACTAAACATATTACAACAATTGACATTTCAAGATAAACATGAATTATTTGATAAATAATTGTGAAACTTGATCCTGAACTTAAATTAAAAATTTTGGAGAAAGTTGGAGTTTACTCACAAAGGTTTTCAATCCCTGAACCTGTGATTTTGTTAGCGACTAAAGAAGTACTTGATGCTCCTAAAGAGATGACTGAAGGTAGACGTACATCTGCTTACAAATATTATGGTGTGTCATATCTTCAGCATAATTTAGTTTTTATCAATGTCCGAAAAATTCCTGATGAAAAAACTCTTGAAAACACCATTGTACATGAATTAATTCATATGAGATTTCCTTATCTTGCTCATGGAAAAAGGTTCAATAAATTAGTCCGGCAAGGACTTCGCGGTAAAACTTTTTCACCATATGCGAAGAGAATTAAAACTCCCTCTTTTTGATTTACAATTTTGAGAATTTGAAAACTCTGCAGTTCTTGATGGGTTATTGATTTGTCCAGTTCATTCTGACATTTTATTGTCTTGTTACTTGACAAATTCTGCTATGTATTGTTTCTTGTAATCCTTGACGTATTCTATTTCTTTTCTTCAATTACTAATGTCATATCTAGATTATCTATTTTATCTTGAATCGCTTTTTGTAAAATTTCGTTGTGTGTGTTGCAAAATTTAAAATAATTATCTACTGTTTGATGACATCCGCAATTCCATTCTGTTTTCTTATCTCCTTCAACTGTCCATTTTGCATATTTTTGTTCACCCATAAAATTAGTATGTTATTTTTACCTAAAAACTATTTGTTAAGAAAGAAAAAAAAATGTTTAAGGACAGCCTTCCATCTTTTGAATGAAATAACCTTTTTCCTTAATTGCCTGTTCTACAGGCTCTGGGCAAGATTGTGAGTGACAGAATGTACATTCGTTTTGTGTCATTTCTGCTTCTGCTTCACCTATCTCTGCTAACCATTCCTTACCAAATTCAATGGCTTTAGGATGATCTTTTTCACCAGTAATTACATCAAAGTGCATGGTGTGACCATCAGCTGCTTTGACATAAGTGTCGTATACGTGAATTTCCATATCTTTACTAATGATAGGGGATATTTAATCCAAAAGATGATTCTCTATTATTGTATTTATGCGATATTATTCTTCAGCAATTTGAATTTCTATGCTGTCTGATTCAAGAATATGTGCCCTGAAGTTTTTATTAATTCCTGAATAAATTACCCATATCACTGGATTACTTTGCATAAATTTTTTATCTGTACTTGAAGGGAATGCGTCTGAATTAGGATGTGAATGAAATATTCCTATGACCTCCATTTTTTTTTCTTCAGCAATTTTATACCCCTCTATTAACTGCTCATTTGAAATTGTAAAATTTACTGGTGACTCATCAATATTTTCAGTTAAAAATATGTCTAGAACTTGGTTATTTTTACCAAATAATATTCCACATGCTTCATTTGGTTTTTGATTTTCTGAATACTGTGATAGGATTTTTTTATCTGATTGTTTTAAAATAATTTTCTGCAAATCTATTCTACGTTAACAGTTCCAATCATCCATGGATGTAAAATACAATAATAATCATAATTGCCTACATCTACGAATGTAAATTCATACGTGTCTCCAAGATTTAATATTCCTGAGTCAAACACTCCATCAGATCCACTTGCTGGTATTCCTGACGTTGCTGTATGCATTGCTGCATCTTCATTTATCCATTCGAGTGTTGTTCCAGTTGAAATGTTGATTGTTTCTGGATTGTAGAATATTTTTCCATCTTCTGGAATTGCTGCTCCTTCTGGAATTATTATTTTGGTTGATTCTTTTGGGGCTTCAATTACTAATGTTGCAATCATCCACGGGTGGACTATGCACAAATATTCGTGCTCTCCTATTTCTAAATTAGTTGTATCTAAAGTAAATTTCTCTCCTGCACTGATTAAACTTGAATCAAATGTTTCTCCATAATCTATTGAACTAGTAACTGTATGCGGTGCTGCGTCTTCATTTGTCCATTCAATTGTATATCCTTGTGTCACTGTTGCTGTATCTGGACTGTAATCTGGATTGCCTTCTTGAGCTGAATCTTTAAGAATTTCAACTGCAAAAATTGGTCCTACTGTTAACCCTTCAGCAATTTCATCATCTATCATTTCTTCAGCAATTTCCATGTCATCTGAATTCATTGATCCAGCTGTAACCCAAATTACCATTGCACTAGCTACTGCAAGTCCAAGTACCAATCCTATTGGTTTGATACTTCCTGGTTTTTTCATTGCAATGTATCCGATAACTATTGCTGGGAGGGCAATTGCTAATAAAATTAGTACTACTGTGAGTGTAAAGTCTGAAGTATTCATGGTGGCTAATGCATATAATCCAAATCCTAATGAAATTGCTACAATTACTAAAGTTGTTATTTTTGCTCTCTTACTTGTTGAAATTCCTCCGTCTAAAATGCCTGCTGCTGTGAAAATTAATCCTACAAACATGGTTAAACCTGTCAATGCATGCATTCCATCGATGAATGTATGTGCAATTCCTGCATATGAGAGTATGAGGCCTGCTAATCCAACGCCTGTGAGGCCCATTCCTGGCATCAATAAGTCCCAATTACTCATTAAAATTAGCTGGTAAGAGTGAGATACTTATTCCTTTTGAAATGTTATGGATCTACAACAAGGAATAAAACGGCTTTACAATCCTTTCAAGTGACTTGGGAATTAATGAAATAATAGAAATATCTAAACCTCGAATTGTTGTTCTTCTAGTAATTACTGCAGTTACATCCATGTTTGCTGCAAGCAAATTGGTTTCTGGTGCTCCTTCTCTTGATTATTTTGATTATTT
>JABHXI010000101.1 GCA_018657375.1 Candidatus Nitrosopumilus sp.
AGTGCCTTGTCATTAATTGATAGAAGTGCATGCAGCTTATCCTCTACGCTGTCAATTCTTTCAAGGGTTTTTCCAATAAAATCCTCTACGGAAATATTTCCGTTTTTTGCTTCTTCGACAAATTCAAGGGCAGAAATTTTTAGATTCATCATGACATCTTTGGGGCGTGCACATAGGTTCCTTTGTAGTGATTCATTTTTTCAATCAACTTATCTTCAAATGGGATAAATTCATCTTTTCTTAAACTCTCAATTGAAATTTCAGGCATGGATATTTCTTCAGACTCGACACCTGCAGAATCTAGAATGTCAAAATAACTGATCATTTTTTTTACTTTATCCAAATACTCGCTGTGATCATCTATGTCTATTTTCATTAATTTTGAAACATTTTCAATTTCTTCAACGGTAACCATTCTCTATACTTCTCTACAGTTAATCTATCAATCTTCCTAAAAAATGTAGGCGTAAAATGACCTGATCTTGGTTTTGGGTATCAAAATAGAGCAAGAACCGGTAATTATGTTGAATCTGTTTTGGCTGTTTTTCTAAATCCATTTATGCATGTTTTCAGTTATGTATTGGATGGTTCTAATACTAATTGCAATTGTAGTGGGGATTCTGGTGGTGGCAGTTTTGATAATTAAGGCAACCAAGACCCCATCTCAGGACATAGTGGGTATGAACATAACCTGCAAAAAATGTGGAACACAAACAAATGGATTAGCATGTCCCAAATGTAAAAATAAATCTCAATCCTTTGGCGTTTGAAGAATCAATAACTCCATTAAATCAAAACCTACAAAGTTAAAAAAATAGAATTTGCATGATCATTGTTAAATATTATTTGTTCTTAAGATAACTAACAAGAAATCATTATCTCTGCGTCGTAGAATGATGATTAAGGAAGACGATTCATGTTAGGACTCATTCACGTTCAATGTTTTCCCATCTTTTCTTGTTGTTTTAAAATTTAGAAATAACGAGATGTTTCAATATCGTCTGTGCGTAATTTATCGTCTATATGATGGCTTGAGCCACAAGGTAGGAGCAATAATCCCGAAAGATGCGTTAGTTTGAATTATCGCAGCCCAGCATTACCCATGGCAATACTATGATTTGACAAATTTCCATAAATAAAAAAAACAATGAAAAAATTGATTTTATGGGTAATTTTGGTTATAGAAAATTTGTGCCTAGATTAACATGAATTCCAGTTCGGTTCAAATCCCCTTTCTTTTCATGTTCCTTTGTAATCTTGGCTTGATTTCTATTTTAAAATTTCCATAAATAAAAAAAACAATGAAAAAATTGATTAGCAGATCAAAATTTATCCTAATAATTTAACAATCAGTATTTTCTATTTCAGTACCTAATGCATCTGCGATTACATTTGCCCAATTAAATGCCGCAACAACTGCGGTAATTTCCACAACTTGTTTATCGTCATATCCAGAATCTTTTAAAATTTTATGATCATCGGACGTGATTTTATTTGCAGAATCATTAATTTTCAATGCATAGTTTAATGCAGATTTTTCCTTGTCTGAAAAACTTTCAAAATTACCTTTAAGATCAATGATTTTTTCTTCTGTAAAACCCATCAATTGTAATAACGTTCCATGAGCTTTTGTACAATACTCACACGAATTTGCATTTGAAACTACCAGTGCAATAGACTCTTTCAGTATTCTTGGAATGGATGATTCCCGAAGTAAGATGATCTTTACCCCGTCCCAAAACCATCTGGCAATCTGTGGATCAATACTAGTTGTTTTTAAAATATTTGGTATTTTGCCAATTTTTAATTCATCGTTGATTTCTTTATACAATGATAAAATTTTAGGATTTGATTCATCACCTTCTTTCACAAACGGCATACATTTCTAAAATTTGAATCCATTATATGCACATTATGGATGGAATAGACCGTAGTACAGGTTAGTTACAAAAACCGTATGAGACAGTTGCCTACTGCATGGAATGGATCTGATGTTATTGTCTAGGTCATGGGGTAATGATTGGTATCTGAGAAACATTAAACCGTCTAATCTCTAACATTACTCAACGTGAACCGCCTGTTTTACTGTCAAAAATGTGAAAGAAATGTCAAGGTAGCAGTTCTTGAAATACTTGGCAAGGAAACTTGCATTGAAAAGACAGGCGATGAGACCAAAGTTAGACGTTGGAAACAGTATGGAAAAGTGATGGTATTGACACACAAACGCCATTCTGGAATAATGGGACTTTTTAAGAAAAAAATTAACTATGGATTAGTTTGCACCAATTCAAAAATTCAATTCAAAATGGTAATTGATTCAGCTAGCAGTGAACCGTTCACTACAATGTCACAAAAAGAAGCAGATGAATGGGACGATAGACAAGATCAACTACGAGAATGATCTTTGAAGTGTACGGGACACTTTTGTTACATTGACAATTCTTTGAGATAATCTATTCCCTTTCTTCTGCTACTTTGACTTTAGCAAGACACTGTTCTGCTTCTTCATGCCTTCCTAATTTCTTTAATGCAAAACTTTTCCAAGTCCAAAACTCATGATTTGTACCGTCTATACTGATTGCTTCATCAAAACACTCAAGGGTTTCTTCATATCTTCCGAGGTGAGATAATACCTGGCCCTTACAAAACCATGCCTCCCAACGTGTTTTCCAAGAGTCCAAAACAGTTGCTTCATCATAACACTCAAGGGCTTGTTCGAATCTCCCCAGTTCAGATAATGCAGAACCTTTACTGAACCAAAAATCCCAAACTTCAGGTTCTATGTTAATTGCTTCATCATAACACTCAAGGGCCTCTTCAAATTTTTCCTTTTTGCTAAGATTAACTCCTTTATGATGTAAATGAGATGCCTTTTCTTCATTAGATTTACCAAAACCAAACAAACCCATAACACAAACTCATGAATTGGATTCAGATAAGCATTTTTACGAATAATCACCATCAGATTCAGACATCAGGGAAAGAGGCATCAATTCTTACTGATTGTTAGAATTACGTCTTCTAATCTCTGATGACATACTACTTCATACGGATAACTTACCTTACAAAATTTACATTTAAGCACGAATGATCCCCGTGCATCCCATTTGCCTGAACAGTCATAATTTAATGTACAAACTATGTCAAAACAGTATCAATTTTGATACACTCTCATCATCTAAAGTTTAAAACAGTTGGCCACAATCGTACACTGTGAAATCAATAATTCCATTGCAGTATTACCGTGATCAAATTCCTGAAGTTCAAATTAAAAATAGGGATAATGACGGAGTCAAGTTTCAAACAATATACAATAAATTTGTAGAACTTGGAATCAAAGGCGCTAGAAGAAAAAATAAAGTGAGAGAGGATTTGGATTATTACGTCGAACTGGGATTTTTCATCAAATTCCAAAACGAACACCGCCAACCGCTATACTACCAAACGCATATCGGAGGGGATCTAAAAACTGACATGTATCTGCTTGAGGGAATCAAATTTGTCAAGTCCTTACTCGATACAAAATTTAAAAAAATAAACGATGAATGGGTAAAAATTGACAAGAGCAAACTATTCTACAAACAGAAAACTTTCGGTAAGGGGAAATATCCAAAACCTACTAAAAAATTGGAAAGATGGATTATGTTGTTTGATCCCGTTATCGTAATCACTCAAAATTTAATGTGGACTAGAGAAACCATGGACTACGATATGCTGAAAGATGATTATTCTAAACTCATTGCAAATACAATCAAAGAGTTAAACCAATTTGCAAAATTAGTACACTCAACAAGTGAGGACAACGAAAGATCAGTAGAGGTGATATTTGCCAGAATGCCTTTTAGAATGACTTTCTAATCAGGTTAATTTTAGCATCAGAAGGGGGCGGTAAAAATAAATTTCAATAAAATAAAATACACTGCAAATCCAGACAAGAATACTATTCCAGAAATGCTCAGAATTTTTAGCCATATTGCAGGCTGATGAGATTTTTCCAAATATTTTCCAGTTACCAGCCTATAATTGAAAATTGCTATGACAGGGGCTATGACAAATGAAAGTATTGTTGCAAAATCAATTAACTCCTTCAGATTATCCCCGAATTGAAGCACGGTTACCAGTGATCCTGAGGCTAAAATCATGAGAAAAACAGCATACAATTTTCGTGAACTTTTAACCTGCTCTGTATTGTTTTTTCTAAATAGCAACTCTACTGTCCTGTTGAGGGCCCTGGAATATCCATCAAATACAGCAAGAATGGTTCCAAACATCACAGTAAATGCAGATGCAGCGATTACAATGTAGCTCCAATTCCCCATCACGCTGGAATACATCGTGACGATGACATGGGCAAACTGGGAATTGTTGTTGGGCAGCTCTTCACCTGATCCATAAAAGATGAAAGTTCCTAATGTGACAAACATTATTGCCAAAATACCTGTTAGCAAATAAGAAATTCTAAACTCCAATAGGGTTTCTTTCAATTTTGGTTTGTACTTTGATTGTTTCATCTTCTCTAATGTCCACAAACTATTCCAACTTGACAAATCAATTGCAGTGGGCATCCAACCCATCAATGCAAGTAAAAAGAAAATTCCCGTAGTTGTCCACAGTTCTTTTGGAATGAAATCTTCTACAGGTTCTACCGGTCCGTTAATCACAGTAAGTAAAAATGCCAGTACCGTGGATACTACCAGGACAGTTACGATAATTTTGATCAGGTTATCCAGTAGATTGAATCTGCCTATTGACAAAATCAACACACATGAAAGGAACAACAGTATGATTGACCATTCTCCTAAAAATTCTAAATTAAATAAATTCTCAAAAAATCCAGCAGCTACAAATCCAACAGCGCCAGTTACAAAAAACATTGAGCATACCGTAATTATCAAATACAAAACTAGGATTGGAGTTCCCAATTTTTTGTAACCGTCAATTATGCTGGTTTGAGTTGAATTTGCATATCTGGAGCCATATTCAAAAAACGGATATTTTAGCACGCTGACCAGTACCACAAATCCTATTATCATCAATCCAAAATCGGCACCTGCTCTGGTTGATTGAATTAGATGTGACACACCTATCGCAGTACTGGCAAATAGCAGTCCGGGACCACTAATTTTAACAATTTTTGATACGGCCTCATTCATGAGTATGAATTAAAAAATTATTTTGAGGTATTAAAATTAAAACATTATTCCAGTGGTTCGTTATCTGAATTTTTCTGGTGATTTTCCGTAAACCCAAGTACAATCGAATTGATACTTGCCAATTCACCATAAAGTTCACCTATGCTCAATGACAGTTCAGTCCCATCAGGTTCCTCGTATGTGAATTCAAAATTATTGTTTATCCACCAAGAATCGTTTTTTAAAACATTTCTCAAATCCACATTGAAAAATGTTCTAAGGCCCGCTTTATGAAACACCTGTATTCCATTATTTTTGTAATCCCCTAAATGATCAATCATTTCATTATACCCTGGATTCTCTTTCACTATTCCAATTTTTTCAAAATTTAAAGAGAATTTCAAACATGATTTGTATATTTCAAAATATGATAATGTCCCCTGAGCAAACATGCAGATTAAATCAAACATTGTGGATTTATCAAAATCTTCAACTTTATTTCCGTCAGACATGTGTTGTTTCAGAAGAAATACTTTGCTTTCAATTGATTTTTTTTGCAATTCTATTCTGTCAATTCGTTTTTGAAATGAATGATAGACCAGCCC
>JABHXI010000014.1 GCA_018657375.1 Candidatus Nitrosopumilus sp.
AAAATTTGATATAGAAATTGGAAAATTATCAAAAAAAGAAAAAATGGATGTAAATACACATCATGAAACTAATTTAGAAAAAAATATCGCAGTATTTGTAACAAAAGAACCGCTTTGTATTCAGACATTTATTGCAAATAAGAAATCACTCAAAGGCAGAATATCAGTAATTATAGGTACAGAAAAATCATTAGAAGTAATTGCAAAAAAAGCAAAAATTCCATTTATTGCAGTGGAGGAGAAAAATCAGGCAAAGGCAGAAGAACAAATTATTCAAATTTGTAAAAAATATAGTATCGATTTAATTGTGCTTGCAAGATATATGAGAATACTCAGTCCTAATTTTGTTTGGAGATATCCAAATAGAATTATCAACATACATCCATCATTATTACCTGCATTTCCTGGTGCATCAGCATATGCTCAAGCTTATGAAAGAGGCGCAAAAATTGTTGGCGTAACATCGCACTATGTAACAGAAAATTTAGATCAAGGACCAATTATTTTTCAAGATGCATTTAAAGTGAATCCAAACGATACATTAGAAAAAATAAAAACAAAGGGACAAAAACTTGAAGCAGACACACTACTCAAAGCAGCTAAAATGCATCTTGAAAATAAATTAGAAGTGCGTTGGAGAAAAGTTCACATTAAATCAAAGTGAATGGCATGGTAGATATTAAAACTCAATTTGATCCACTTCTAAGAAATTTAATTAAAAATAAGAAACAAATAGCAATTATTCCAATTGGATCAATTGAACAGCACGGCCCACACCTGCCAATTTCAACTGATTCAGACATAGTGTCTGAAGTTGCTAAAAAAATAGCTGATAAAAAAGGATATTTGCTACTTCCAACTATAACATATGGAATTTCATTTGAACATGCACCATTTTTCAATCTTAGTGTAAGAGAGTCAACATTACGCACAATTCTAATAGATTTGTGTACATCGCTATTAGCAAACAACATCAAAACAGTTTTCATAATTAACGGCCATCATGGAAATTTAAAATCAATTAAAAATATCGACGTAAAAGTACAGAAAATATTAAAAAATAAACTCAAAGTTTTTTCATTCTCCTATTGGCATTTTATGGATAGAGATTTTGATCATGCAGGATTTGTAGAAACATCTCTAATGCTGGTAATTTCAAAAAACGTTAAAATGAAATTGGCTAGAAAAGGGTTAACCACAGATAAAATGACAAAACAAGAGATAATAAAAATTGGAAAATTGGCTAATCAATCATTTCCAAAAGCTACAAAAAATGGAGTTTGGGGAGATCCCAGAAAAGCAACAAAAAAAGACGGAAATATGATTTTAAATGAAATTATAGAAAATTTATCAAAAAAATGTCAAACTTGCCTTACTGAAAGTCGATCATAGTCACACAATGATATTTTAATATAATCCCTCAATATGATACTCATTGAGTGATATAGATGTCCGTTGATATGGCAGTGAAAGTATTGGATGAGAGTATTAATCAGATCGTATTAATAAAACTCAAAGGAAGTAAGACTATCAGAGGTAATCTTTTAGGTTTTGACCAACACATGAATTTGCTACTTGATTCTTCAGAGGAAGTACCTACTGAAGGCGACCCAATAAGCCTCGGTTCAATTGTAGTTAGAGGAGACAATGTCGTTATGATATCTCCCCCACCACCAAAAAATTAGGTGATTTGCAATGACTAAAGGTACAACTTCTATGGGTGGATTTACAAAAAAGAAAGTCCACATCAGATGTAGAAGATGCGGTAAAAATTCACTTCACAAACGTCATCATGAGTGCGCAAGTTGTGGATTCCCAGAGGCTAAACGAAGAAAATACTCTTGGATTAAATGGTACACATAGATGCAAGAGATTGCTTTAATTCTTAGCTCATTAGCAGGTGTTGCAACGGCAGTTGCCGTTAGAAAAATGCCTAGAGACAAAAATCAACTGTTAACCATGGGCGCCAGCTCACACATTAAAAATCAAATCAACTTGTTAAAAATTGAAAAAGACATTCTTACTAAGACCATTTCCAGATTATATCAATCCGAAAATGAATTTTCTAAAATTCAAAAAAATAAATTATTACTAAAATATCAACATCAGTTGGGAATTATTTTAGCTAA
>JABHXI010000102.1 GCA_018657375.1 Candidatus Nitrosopumilus sp.
ATGTCGATATGACTAGAACTCACGGAAGTATTTCTACTGCACTGGGTTCTCCTATTTTGGGTGATCCTGATGCCCCTGTCACTATTGTTGAATTTGGTGATTATCAATGCCATCAATGTCATAATTGGTTTGTTGATACTAAACCTATGATCATGCGTGACTATATTGAAACTGGAAAAGTAAATTTAGTTTTTGTTGATTTTGCATTTCTGGGTAGAGATTCACCAAAAGCTGCTCAGGCAACTTATTGTGCAGATGATCAAAACATGTATTGGGAATATCATAACTCACTATACACTTCACAAGAGTCTAAAATTGATAATGGATGGGCAAGCTCTGAAAGATTGAAAGCTTTTGCATTTAATTTGAATCTTGATATGGATTTATTCAATGAATGTCTTGATTCTGAAAAATATTCAAAGCGTGTACAGTACAATTCTCAGCAAGCACGAGATAACGGTGTACGGGGCACTCCTGGTTTCTTTATAGTGGATTCTGATTATAATCAAACACAAATTGGTGGTGCACAACCGTTTTCTGTATTCCAGAAAATTTTGGATTCCATGATCTAAATGATAGAAATTTTTAAAGCTGTTTTTTATAATTTTAAATTTTTAGTCTTATCATTGGTAATTTTTTCATCTATGTTGACGATTTTATTACTAATTTCTGAATTCATTTTTTTAGAACCCTATTTTGTAACTCACATTCCTTCTGGAAGTGAAATGGGATTTATTTTAATTGTAGTGCTTGCTGGGTTATCAGCATTGGTAATTCCTATGAATCTATTTAGAATAATTAATCTTAAAAATTCAAAACACAAAATGAGTGGAAGTATATTTGGTACTATTGTGGGTTCTGCTGCAGGTGCATGCAGTTGTGGCCCTATTGGATTTGCTGTAATCTCTACTTTTGGCTCTGTTGGTGCAACTGCCACTGCGTTTCTAACAAATTATGAAATTCCAATTAGAATGATTGCTATAGGGATTCTTGTTATTACTTATTTTACAACGATCAAATCTCTCAAATCTGAATGTCAAGTCACGTTTTAGTTTTAATGAATTAGAAATTACCTCTTAGGTAAATTTTTGTAACCTTAGAATGTATCACCAAGTCAATATACTATAGTTTGTGACAATAATTTTTATTCCCATTCGTCCAAGCCGAAGAAATTCAGATTCTGATGAAATAGACGATTCTGAAGACTGACTTTCTATTCCTATTTTATCTTGAAATTATTTAAAATTTATTATTTCGTTCAGATATTTATTTAGGATTTTTGGATTGTTTGTATGCAAAATTGGAATCTTTTCGCTGCTGTTTTTATTATTTCTAGTCCTATTCTTTTTGCAATGATCGCATTTCCTGACTCCATTGCTTGGAGCTGGAATGAAGGTAGAGGTGGTTACTTTTTTGCATTAGTTTTTGTTGTTGCTGAATTAATTGGTTTGAAAATTGTTATTTCTAAAAAACGATTACTTTCAGTAATCCCTCTTGCATTATTGACAATTAGTTATTTAATTTCATTAGAATATGGTTTAAGAGAATTTCTTATTGAATCTGCAACACAATTTGACGTACAATTAATTTACTCTTGGACTTGGATGTGGGATTTTGTAGTTATGGCGATTTTCATTGTTGTTGCACTAACTATTTTCTTTGGAAAACGTTGGATACGTATTGCTCCTGCAGGTCCAATATTTCTTACTGGAACCGCAATAATTCTTTCATTGGATGCATTCTTTCCCTATGATACACTTGGTCCATTACAATACATTGTTCCATATTTTGTTCAAGCTAACGTTTGGATAATCACTTTGCTTGATTTGGGAACTGCAGTAGCTCGTGATAATATAATGTTCTTACGTGGTGATCACGGTTCAATGGCATTACAAGTTTTTTGGCCTTCTGCTGGTGTTCACAGCATTATAATTTTCTCATTAGTAATTGGAGCATTTATGCTAAAAATGAACATTCCGAGAAACCGTAAGATTGTTTATTTTATTTTAGGTATTGCTGGAACTATAGTTGTTAACTTAATTCGTATTTTTTCATTATCTTGGTATGCCCTTAAAGTCACTACTGATCCCGTTGCATGGGAAGAATATCATAAAATTGCAGGGGAGATTATGTTTTTGCCTTGGTTGTTTGCTTTCATTCTTGTTGTAATTGTTATAGAATCTAGGCGTCTAAAAAAATTAGAATCAAAAAATATTAGAAATTAACTTTTTTTAAAAATAATTTGTAATGTCACTTTGTCCTTTAATCTCTGAAAGATCTGCAACTTTGACTCCTAACCTTCTAATGGTAATTATCTGATTTTCTAACGCCTCTGACAGCAGTTGCCTTGAGTTTTTTTCTAGTTCTTCTAAATTATTGGTTGAATTTCTTAACATTCTTGATTTTGATTTACTCGTTAGATCTGATTGTATGAAATGTATTCCAATTGATTTAAACATTTTATTATTTTTGATAATTACATGATGCACTTGTTTACACAACTCTTCTAAATTTTCTAATAGAAATTCATGATTTTTTGAATCTTTTTTTAAAGTTGTCATCTTACTATACTGTGTACTATCTTCTTTTTCTTTTACTAGTTCGTTATCTACGCCTCTAATGGCATTGTAAATGTAGGTTCCATTTTTTCTTCCAAATTCTTTATTCAATGTAAACACGTCTATTTTTTTTAAATCTTTTATTGTCTCCATAAACATTTCATTAAATCTTTCCTCTGTTTTTTTCCCAATACCTGGTATCACTCTAATTTTTAATGATTCTAAAAATTTTTTCACACTATTTGGTTCTACAACTGTTAG
>JABHXI010000103.1 GCA_018657375.1 Candidatus Nitrosopumilus sp.
ATAATATGGGATGAACCATACACGAAAACACTAGATACTTCAAATGGAATTGCTTGGTCTAAATGGTTTGTCAACGGTAAAACCAACCTGTACAAATCATCTGTAGAAAAATTTACAAAATTATTTCCAGAAAAAATTGCATATAATTTTATATCTGAGGATGGTCTCGAAACCAAATTATCATATCTTGAATTAAATGCAAAAGTTTCAAAACTTGCAAACGGATTAAAATCATTAGGAGTAAAAAAAGGCGACGTAATCGCAATTTATTTGCCCATGGTAGAGGAGGCAATTGTATCCATACTTGCAGCAGCTAAGATTGGAGCAATTCAAACAATTATTTTTTCGGGATATAGCTCAGAATCACTCCAAATAAGATTACAGGACTGTCATGCAAAAATACTGCTAACTTCTGACGGATTTCATAGAAAAGGAAAACCTGTGTCCCAAAAAACAACTGTAGAAACCGCCATTGAAAATACTGATATTGAAAAAATTATTGTTGTTTCGTACAAAGGAATTGATCAATATGACAAATCAGAAAAAATTCAATTTTATGATACGCTGATATCTGATCAAAGAGACTCCTGCGATACAGAGATAATGGATTCCGAGGATCCTCTGTTCATTTTGTATACCTCTGGAACCACTGGAAAACCTAAAGGGGTTATTCATACACATGGCGGTTTTTCTGTTTTTGCAGGCCACCAGGCATCATATTTGGTGGACATCCATCAAAACGATGTTCTCTTCTGGCCTGCAGACATTGGTTGGATTACAGGATTAGTTTGGAATGTCTATGGCTTATTGATAATGGGGGCAAGTGCTGTAATCTATGACGGAGCCCTGGACTATCCGACTATGGATAGAATATGGGAAATCATGTCAAAATACGGCGCTACAATATTTGGAATTTCTCCAACTGCTGTGAGACTATTCAAGAAAAATAACGTTCGGCCACTTGATAGACACTCACTAGACAAATTACGAAATATTCCTACAACTGGTGAGCCGTTGGATGAAGATTCTTGGTGGTGGCTGTTTGAAAAAGTAGGAAATAAAAAAATACCCGTCATGAATTTATCTGGAGGGACAGAAATTGGCGGTGCAATGTTATCTGTGTTTCCTGGAATGAAATTAAAACCATCCACTGTCGGAATCCCTGTACCTGGAATGGATTTAGACATTGTTGATGACAATGGTAATTCTTTACGTGGCAAAAATGGATATTTGGTGATAAAATCACCGTGGCCTGCAATGACTAGAGGACTATTGAATGACGATGATAGATACATCAAAACATACTGGTCTAGATTTGAAAATGTGTGGTTTCATGGGGATTATGTGTTTGCAGATGAAGACAATCTGTGGTACATGCAGGGAAGATCTGATGACGTGATTAATGTATCTGGTCATAGAATGAGTACTGCTGAAATTGAACATTCTGTGATTTCACATGATAAAATTTCAGATGCAGCTTCAATTTCTATTCCTGACGAATTAACGGGAGAGGCAATTGTTGTATTTTTCGTATCCAATGATGAAAACAACGTTGATTTAGAATCTGATGTCCTGGAACATATTTCTAAAAAAATTGGAAAGATTGCAAAACCTAAACAAATTTTTCAATTATCTGATTTACCAAAAACACGGACAGGTAAAATTATGCGCAGACTATTAAAAGCAAAATTACTGGGAACTGAATTAGGCGATTTGTCCTCATTAGAAAACCCTGAAGTTTTAGATGAAATAAACAAATTATAAAATTTATTTTATGCCTGATTTATGAATACTATTGATAGAAAATCAAAACCACATGGTTACCGACAGGTAACTAAGCACCACACTAGCTTTACAACTTACTGTGCACTGTTTGGAATTATTTGACTTCTATCTAACTATAGGATAAAATTATGGGATAAAAATATGATTAATTTATTTTTAACATTTGTCCAATTATTTCTTTTAAATTTAATATTTGAGTAATTTAACTATCGTGGGATTAATCAATAATGGAACATAATTTACTGTATGTCTAGTGAACAACAAAAAATCATTGACTTTCAAAAAAAAATTGAGTCTATGAACACTGTAAAACAATTGACTTTTCTAGAGAGAAAAGAATTAATTTTGAAAGAAAATAATACTCTGAAACGTCCTAGTTATCATTTGTAACTAGAATTGTATGATTTATCCTGAAGCACGTACCTATTGTGTAATATGTTCAAAATAATGTTGAATTTAGGTTTAGAAAATCTACCCCTTTGATATTTTCTGATTCACGTTTAATGGCTAAATGGTGCAAGAAAAAATATGATTATTGAAATTCATAGTTGATCAGCAGGTCGAAGACATTGAAATGCCTGAGAATCTTAAATTGAACACCTTTTTACAGGAATTTCATTCTACTTGTGAGCAACCTGAATGCAGTTTCGGTTTCTATGGATTTGCTTTTGGTCAATCCCCATTTCCCGTTCCTCAATCAATTCAAAATGCATTAATTAAAAATGCAGATAAGGGGGCATATGCGGCAGTACCTGGAATTCCAGAACTACGCAATGCCATATCTAAATACAACAAACATTACTTTGCTATGGACATATCTCCAGAAAGAATCTATGTGGGTCCTGGAACTAAAGAATTAATTTTTAATCTTTTAGAAATTTTGCATGGCACGGTGATTTTGCCAACTCCTGCA
>JABHXI010000015.1 GCA_018657375.1 Candidatus Nitrosopumilus sp.
CCACCAACAGAAATATTTGCAATTTTTGCCATATAGTTTATCAAAACCTCATACAATTTGAGTGATATGATGATTGTAGGTTGGGAAAAAAGATATTTTTCTATTTTAAAGAAATTAAATTATAGTGAGCAAAAAGATAAGGAATCAGCTTTAATTTTAGATTCAATTTTAAAAAAAACAGATAATGTTAAAAAATTAAAAACGATAATTCAAGATAAAACAGTTTTAGTAATAGGTTCAGGGCCGTCGTTAGGAATTGCTATTCCAAAATTAAAAAAATTAGAAAAAAATATAAAAATTGCAGCTGACAGTTCATTAAAACCACTAATAGATAATGGAATTTTTCCAGACATAGTTGTAACAGATTTAGATGGAGATGAGGATGCAATTAAAAAAATATCAAAGACAAAGTCAATATTAGTAGTACATGCGCATGGAGACAATATAGAAAAATTGCAAATGGTAAAAAAAATGAAAAATTGTATTGGAACAACTCAAACGAATCCATTTAATAAAATTCAAAATTTTGGAGGTTTTACTGATGGAGATAGGGGTGTTTTTTTAGCAAGTCATTTTGATGCCAAAAAAATTATTTTATTTGGAATGGATTTTGGAAATCAAATTGGTAAATTTTCTAATACAAAAAAATCAGATAGAGAGACTAAATTAAAAAAATTACAAATAGGAAGAGATCTTTTAATTTGGCTATCAACAATTACTAAATCAGAATTATTTACCACATCAAAACCAATTGAAGGGTTTAGAAAAATATCATACAAAGAAGTAGATAACATAATTACCTAGAATGCATTTAATACCCATTACAAATTTATTAAATTATGAAATTTTCAGAAGAGCAAGTAAAAAAAATAGTTGCTTTGAGAGAAAATATGCTTCGGCAAATAGACAAAGATCAGGAAGGCATAGAAATGTTGGAAAAAAACATACTAGTATTAGATGAATTTCTAAAAGGATCTAGTTTCACAAAAGCATCTCAATTAAAAACAGAAATTGAGCCTGAGATGATAAAAAATGAGGAGGAGTCAAAACCAGTGGAGGAGTCAATTCCCATTAAAAGAGGGAGTGATGGAAAAACAATTGCTAATGCATATGTTACACCAGATCAAGTTTCAATAATTTTAGATGAACAAATTATGATTAATGTAGATACTCCACCTTTCAAATCATTCTTTTTAGATAGAATTATTGGAGAAATGATAAAGAAAGATTCTGTCGAAGTACAAAATGGAAAAATCCAGAAGGAATCAATAATAGATTACATTATAAATAAAAACGGAGTAGACATCAGAGAGATTATAATTAAGAATTATAGACAAAAAGAAAGAGTGACAGAATTAATCAATACGGCAGGATGGTCATTAACAAGAATGTTGGAAAATATTAGTAAGTGATTATATGGATAAAATTTTAGTTTTAGACTTTGGTTCTCAATACAGTCATTTAATTTGTAGAAGAATTAGAGAATTCTCTGTTTTTGCAGAACTAGTACCATATGATATTACTTATGAAGAAATACAAAAACACAATCCAAAAGGAATAATTTTTTCTGGAGGACCATCTAGTGTGTATAATTCAGAAGCTCCAGTTCCAGAAAATAAAATTTTTGACATGGATTTACCGTTATTAGGAATTTGCTATGGACACCAATTAATTGTAGAAGAATTTGGAGGTAAAGTAAAAAGAGCAAACAAAGAATATGGTTCATCAATTTTAACAATAGATAACGATAGTGACTTACTAAACGGAGTAGGTAAATCAGTTAGAGCATGGATGAGTCACGGTGATGAGGCTGAAGAAATTCCATCAGGATTTAAAATAATAGGCCATACAGAAGGTGCAAAAGCTGCAGCAATTGCATCAGATGAAAAATCAGTTTATGGAATTCAATTCCATCCAGAAGTAGTACACACAGAACAAGGTACACAAATTCTCAAAAATTTTGTACTAAAAGTATGTGGTGCAAAACAAGATTGGACAATGAAAGGTTTTATCGATACAGCAGTAGAAAAAATTTCAAAAATCGAAGGAAATGTCCTCTGCGGAGTTAGCGGAGGAATAGACTCCACAGTTGTAGCATTACTTATTGATAAAGCAATTGGAGATAGACTCAAGTGTGTTTTTGTAGATAATGGTTTGTTACGATTAAACGAAGAAAAAGAAGTGGAAGAGATGTTTAAAGAGAATTTTAAAGTTAATTTTACAGCAGTTAATGCTGGAGAACAATTTCTTGCAAAATTAAAAGGAGTGGAAGATCCAGAAGCAAAAAGAAAAATTGTTGGTGAAGAGTTTATTCATGTTTTTACCAAGTTTGCTGAAAAAGAAGGTCCTTTCAAATGGTTAGCACAAGGAACATTGTATCCAGATATAATTGAAAGTGGGGTTTCAAAAGGTCCAGCAGCTATGATAAAATCTCACCATAATGTAGGAGGATTACCAGATTGGCTTAATTTAGAAATTTTAGAGCCATTAAGAGAACTATACAAAGATGAAGTTAGAGAAATTGCTAAAATTTTAGGTGTGCCTGAAAAACTGTTCATGAGACATCCATTTCCAGGTCCAGGATTATCAGTTAGAATAATTGGCGAAGTCACCCCAACAAAATTAGAAATTTCAAAAGTAGCAAGTAAAATTGTTGAAGATGAATTAATGGAATCTGGTTTTTATACAAAAGTTTGGCAAGCCTATGCAGCAGTAGGCGATGATAAAGCAGTAGGAGTGGTTGGAGATGAGAGAAGATATGGAAACATAGTTATGATTAGAGTTGTGGATTCTATTGACGCAATGACTGCAGATTGGACAAGACTTCCACATGAAGTATTAGAAAAAATGAGTAATAGAATTACAAATGAAATTGAAGATGTAACTTGGGTAACATATACAATTTCGAGTAAACCTCCTGCAACCATTGAACCACAATAGTGAAAAATTATGAATTATCAAAAAATCTGTGATCAAATACTAGAATCTAATGAAAAAATCAGATATGCAGCTGTTTATGATTATGGGGAACTTGTTGACAAAATTAGGCCGGGAATAACATCTCATCTAAGTAGAGAAGAAACGGAAGCATCACTGTCACAAGCAATCTACAGATGGTCAACAAGGAAAAAAACTGCAGATAAAATTGGAACTCCACTTTATGCATTAGCAAAATATGAAAAAATCTATAGAATTACAATACCTATTGGGGGCGCAGGGTTAATTCTGATAACTACAGAATTAGATGCAGATGTTAATAAAATTGTAGATAAATGTCTTGAAATTAGAGACGAACATGTTAAAAATTTATGATTGATATGAATTTCCATGTCTTTGATACGTATGTTAAATCAAACGATGGGCATACAATGCATTTTGATGTAATTACAGACAAAAATGATTCTACGATTGCAATTTCTTTTGCAAAAGAATGGTTAGAATCAATCGGTGAAAAAAATGCAAAAGTAAGTACAGAGGAATGTAAATTCTGTCATTCAGAATCAGTTGCAGAAGATATCGAAATAGAAATTATGACGAATGGGTATTTTATTGTAAAAATGGAAGGATGTCCAAAATAATCAATATAATAGTGCAGCACCAAATACACCTGAAGAATCACCAAGATTATTTTTCAATATTGGCGTCTCAATTATATCTGAAAATACTTTTGAATAAACGGAGTCCTTACCTTCAGTGTATAAGAAATCAACATTAGATAAACCTCCACCAAGTATTATTGCATCAGGATCTAAAATGTCAATTACATTTGCAAGACCATAACCCAAGTTTTCTAAAAATTCATCTTTCCATTTTTTCCCTATATGAGTATCAAAATTACTAATAATTTCAGGCATAGATTGAGTTAATCCAGTTAACTGGTTCCAGCGTTTTTCCAAAGAAGGTCCGCTGATGTATGTTTCCACACATCCAGATTTACCACAATAGCAGGAATTTCCATTGTAATGTAAAGTATGATGTCCCCATTCGCCTGCAATATTGTTTCTACCAGAATGAAGAATACCATTAATTGAAATTCCCCCACCGACACCAGTTCCCATTATCACACCAAAAACTAAATCAAATCCAACACCTGCCCCCATTTGAGATTCAGCAATTGTAAAACAATTGGCATCGTTTTCAATGGAAATATTTTTTTTCAATTTATTTTCTAAATCTATTTTTAGAGATTTACCAATTAAGCACTGAGTATTACTATTTTTAATTAATCCAGTTTGTTTTGAAATTGTCCCAGGACAACAAAGGCCCAAAGAAAAATCAGAAATATTTTGAGATACATCAAAAACTAAAGTTGCAATAGTGTCGATAATTTTATTGTAATTATTTTGAGGAGTAGGTACTCTTTTTCGTTCTAAAACGTTTAGATTTTCATCAAGAACAACGATCTCTGTCTTAGTACCACCTAAATCTACACCAATTTTGTACAACAATAATTTATGAAAGGTAGTATGATTAAGTTTTAACTAAGTTTATCCCATTGGGCCGCCGCCACCTGGACCACCAGATATAGCGATTACATCATCGATTCTAAGAATCATACATGCTGCCTCAGTTGCAGATTTTATAATTTGCTCTTTAACTACAATTGGCTCTAAAACATTAATTGCCATCATATCAGCGATTTTTGTATTTTTAGCATCAATTCCAGTCCATTTTTGACCTTGACTTTGTTTTGATCTTAAGGTAGCCATTGTGTCAATTGGATCCATTCCTGCATTTTCTGCAATAGTTAATGGTATTACCTCTAATGCTTCAGCATATTTTTTAATTGCAAGTTGTTCTCTTCCATCAAAATTATCAGCCCAAGTTTTGAGTTGTGATGCTGCAAATGATTCAGGAGCACCGCCACCGGCAACAATTTCAGGTTTTTCAATTACATCTTTTACTACCATTAAAGAATCATGAATAGAACGATCGACTTCATCAATTACTCTTTGAGTTCCTCCACGAATTAACATGGTAACAGATTGAGGATGCTTACATCCTTCAATGAAAACCCATTTATCAGATTCAACTTTCTTTTGATGAGCCAAATTAGCATGACCAAGATCATTTTCAGACAAATCATCCAAATTACTAATAACACGACCGTCTGTAGCCTTAGAAAGTTTTATCATATCACTTTCTTTAACACGACGAACTGCCATAATACCGTGCTTAGAAAGATAATGTTGGGCAATATCGTCGATTCCTTTTTGGCAAATCAAAACATTAGCACCGACATCATGTAATTTATCAACCATTGTTTTTAGCATTCTATTTTCCTCTTCTAAGAACATCTGCATTTGAGTTGGATCAGTAATTCTAATTTCTGCACTCATCTCTGTTTTTTCAATTTCTAGTGCAGAGTTAATTAGTGCAATTTTTGCAGTTTCTATTCTAGTAGGCATTCCACTATGAACAATTTCTTTATCTAAAACAATGCCTTGTATAATTTGTGTATCGTCAATTGAACCACCTGGTTTCTTTTCTACTTTAATATTTTCAAGATCAACAGAGTACTGGTCACCTTTTTTTGTTGCAATAGCAAGAATTGCATCAACTACAATTTTTGATAAATTAGTACTATCTTCAGAAATTAATTTAGATTGCATACTAGTTGAAGCAATTTTAAGAAGTGATGCTTTATCGTCAGGCTGAATTTTTTTAGATAATTGTGAATAGATTTCTAAAGTTTTTTCAGATGCGGCTTGGAAACCTTCAATGATGGTTGAAGAATGAACATCTTTTTTCAAGAGATCTTCTGCTCTAGCTAATAATGCCCCACCAAATACAACAGAAGAAGTTGTTCCATCGCCTACTTCATTATCAACAGTTTTAGAAATTTCAACAATCATTTTTGCTGCTGGGTGTTGAACATCAATTTCTTTAAGAATGGTAGCACCATCATTTGTAATCGTAACGTCGCCTAGGGAATCAACTAGCATTTTATCTAAACCACGAGGTCCAAGACTGCTTTTTACTAATTGGGCAACCAATTTTGCGGCTGCAATATTATTTTGTTGTGCATCCTTACCTTTTGTTTGTAATGCGCTCTCTTTGAGAACTAAAACTGGTCCATTAGGTCCTTGTTGAATTGATGCCATTTTGATTCATTTTCAAATGTCAAAATCCCCCTTTTTAACATTGCCTAATTAATTGGGGAGATATAAGATCGCTTTTTAACATCAACAATTCCACCTGCAAGGATTCTAACAGACGGTAAAGCTAAGAATGGTAAGAACAAAGGGATCAAATGAGGTCGAGTGAATTTACATCCTAAATCCACAATGGTGTTATTGATCTTTTCAAAATTAGATGAAACAGTTTCAAAAGAATCTGTTGAAATGATTCCTCCAAACTGTAAAGGAAGCGAAGCAAGTATTTTTCCAGATTTTACTACAACTAGTCCACCTTGATTTTTAATTAAATGGTTAGATGCTACGGCCATATCAGAATCATTTGAACCGAGTACAATCAAATTATTTTCATGAAAACTCCATGTCGAAGCAAACGCTCCAATATCAGCACCAAAATTTTCAAGAAATCCAATAGAATGGTTATTCGTTCCATGAATTCTATCAAATGCTGCAACTTTCCAAATATCAGAATCAAGGGATGCAGAAACATGTCCATCTTTGGAATAAAGTTCAGACGAACCTAATTTAGTAATTATTTCATTTTGCATAAAAATTGTATTTGCAACTACACTATTTTTCTTAGATTTAATAAGAAAATCACGTTCAGAGAATTTTTTTAATTTAACAGTTTTTTTAATCCATGGAGAAATAATATTTTTCTTCATCTTGGCAATAAAAACACCATTAGAAACTACAAGTTTACCTCCAACAAAAACATGTTTTGGCTTAAATGATTTTAAATTATCAAAAACTAGAATATCAGCTAATTTTCCAGGCGCAATCCCGCCAAGATCTTTTTCCATATTATAATAATCAAAATTATTCTTAGATGCCATCGTAACTGCATCTATAGGCTCTAAACCAAGTTTAATGGATTCACGTATACAATAATCAATATGGCCAAATTTAGAAATGTCTAACGGATCAAGACCATCAGAACAAAACATCAATCGATTAAGATATGTTCCATGTGACAATACACGTGGAATGATTTCTTTTAAATCACGACGTATAGAACCCTCTCTAATCATTATCCACATTCCAAGACGTAATCGTTCTAACACTTGATCAAAATTAATGGGCTCATGGCAAGAAAGTATTCCAGATGAAACATATGCGTTAAGTTTTTTATCACTTGCCCCAGCAGTATGTCCATTAATTATGCAATCACATTCCAGCATTGTTGAAAGTGACTTCATTGTTTTAGGTTCGCGTAAAATTACTTTAGTCCATGAAAAAACTTCGCCCATGCCAATTACATGTGGATGTTTAATTGCAGATTTCTCTTGAAAAGAAGTTAAAGATTTGGTATTGCTAAATTTTGCATCTACTGGAAGCCCTCCAGGAACTACTTGGAATATTCTAATCGGCAGATCTTCCCCTAGTTTAAGAAATTCTTGAAAACCTCTGTAACCGCCAATACTAACAACGTCAATAGGATCAGAAAACAGTGAGGTTACACCACAAAGAAGAGCTTGTTTTGCAAATTCGGAAGGTAGTACAAATTGATCAATGTGTAAATGAGGGTCAGCAAACCCAGGACTGACAAATTTATCTTTAATATCAATGATTTTTGTTTTTGAGCCTATCGTATGACTAGCGTCAGGACCTACATATGCAATACGATCGTCAATTATTGCGATCTGAATTTTTGGAATAATTTCTCTAGTGTAAACTGAAAGTAAATTGCAATTCTTTAGTATAAGATCAGATTTTTTGTCACCAAGTGCTACTGAATTCAGGGAGTTAATTGACTGTGCTAGGCTTGAATTCATAATTAACAATCAATTTTATGATTATTATAGGTTCAATGCTTAAATTACGGTTGAGAAGGTTTTGTTGATATGAACATTCCAAAAGTGATCAGAAAATTTTGTGCAAAATGTAATGCACATACTGAACAAAAAGTTGGAATTTATAAAGCTGGAAAAAGACGAGGCATGGCAGCAGGTGAACGTCGTCACGCTATACGCAAAAAAGGCTATGGTGGACAAAAATTCCCAAAACTTGCAAAACCAGCCAAAGTTACAAAGAAAGTTACGCCTATTATGACATGTACTGTATGTAAAAAGAAATACAATAAAAAAGGAGTTAGAATTAAGAAATTTGAGTTGGTAGCAGCATGAAGAAAGCACACATAGAAATTCCAAAGCCGTCAAGTAAGTTTCAAAAAGTTAATTGTGAAGAATGTGGCGAATTACAGGTAGTGTATTCTCATGCATCAACAGTAGTTTCATGTAATTCTTGTGGAAATACAATTTCAGAACCAACAGGTTCCAAAGCTAAAATAAATGGCAAAATTTCAGGTAGTGCCGAGTAATTCATAATCCTGCTTTGTGTTTAAATTAAGTGCAACACGTTTGTCATCGATTATAAGATAATTTTCGTCAATATTTTCAGATGAAGAAATTTTATTTGCGTTAACTAAAGAAATTCCAGTGTAATTGCATTTTTGATCGTCACAATGTATAGAATAATTTGACTCTAACCCAAGTTTTGCTAAAAAATTATTAGTTACAAGTATACTTGTCCAAGTTTTTTCAGGATCATAACAATTAACAATTTGTTGTATGATTTCTTTATCTAATAATGGTAAGTCACCAGAAGTGACTAAAACAGAGTCATTAGTAGATTGAAGTACTAAACTCAAATCTTCAACATAACCAACTCCATCAGTATCAAAAATATCAATTTTATTTTGTTCTAACAATTTTTTTGTCATTGGAGAATTAGAACTAGTTAGCGCCAGTATTTTTGAAAAACATTTTGAATCATTTAAAGA
Organism: Candidatus Nitrosopumilus sp.; assembly: GCA_018657375.1. Lineage (GTDB taxonomy): Archaea > Thermoproteota > Nitrososphaeria > Nitrososphaerales > Nitrosopumilaceae > Nitrosopumilus. Next base: position 8,920 of record JABHXI010000015.1, read on the forward strand.
ATCAACTACATGAAGAATTATTGGTTTTTTATATTTGAGTAATAATTTTTCACCATCTAAATTCATACGCGTACCTTTGCCACCAGCCATAACCAAACCAATCATAGCGATACAAACACCATCAATGATGCTAAACGGGTTAATTCATTAGTCGAGCCAAGAACATCGCCAGTAATTCCACCAAAACTACGGTTGGACATTGCCAAAATTACCAATGTTACAACAATAGTCACACCAAGCATTACAAGTCCAGTAGTTTCACCAAGTAATGCAATAGGAATCATCATAATTATAAAAGATGCCATTAGTTTTTTCTTATCTTTCATAATTTTCATAAAAGGAGAGTTTGAGCCTAGGGATGCTGAATTTCCTAAACTAGATAATAGAACCATTGAGAATTTTGCCAAAATTTCACTAATTAAAATTGCCTTAAACAAATCAAATCCAGTTGTAAGTGAAATTGTAACAACTAATCCAATCAGATACAAAACAATTGCAACTACTCCTGCAGATCCCGTAGAAAGATCCTTCATGGCGTTAAGTTTCTTCTCTTTACTACCTTTTACCATAAGACCATCAGCAAAATCAGCTAACCCATCTGCATGATGAATTCCAGTTATAATTACAATTGATGTGACAACAAGAAAACTAACTATGATTGGATCCAAAAGAAAAGATAACCCAAAACCAAATGAACCAACTAAAATTCCAATAACAATTCCAACAATAGGGAACAGATACATGTATTTTGCAGTTTCATCTAATGTAGAATTTGATGATGATGGTAAGATTGTTAAAAAAGAAAAAATAGATCCAATTTCTTTAAACATAGAGCCACCATCCAGTAAAAGATAAAATCAAAATTATTGGAACTGTGATGATTCCAAAGAAAAGAATTGATGTTAGTTTCATAATCTTAATTGCAGATGAGACATGATATTTGGTAAGAGTAATTTCACCGTCACCCAATTTGTAATGATTAATTTTTTCAAATTTAGTTTCCAAAGCACCAGCTAGTGCTGCCATTGGATATCCAGCATTAGGACTTTCAGTTGTTCTACCATCCCTGACCATTACTTTGTAAGAATTTCTCCAATTATTTTGTAAAATAGCTGCTGAAACAATCATCATTAATCCTGTAAGTCGAGATGGAATATAATTTAAGATTGTGTCACAAGTAGCAGTAAACCACCCTAAATTTCTAAAAATATTATTTTTGTATCCAATCATGGAATCCGCTGTATTGATTACTCGATACACAAATGCTCCCCATAAACCAAAAAAAGCATAGTAAAACATCGGACCAGTAACACCATCAACAGTGTTCTCACTAATGCTTTCTAATACGCCTGAAATTACATGGTTTTTATCCAAATTTGTGGTATTTCTCTTTACAATCATGGACAGGTAATTTCTCGCCATATCCAGATCATCACTCTCCAAAGATTCCAATACGCTTGTTGCATGTTTTTCCATTCCACGAATAGCAATAGTTGTTTTAAGCAGTAATGCTCCAACAATTACAGAAACAATCAGTGAAACATGATCAATAGAAATTAAGGATATTCCAAAACTAAGACTTGATAATAATAAAACAACAATACTAGAAGTAATCAATATAATTAAAGTGCCTCCAATTTTTTCAAATATAGGATTTTGATGTTTTGCAATAGGGGTAAATTTTGCAATCAATGTTCCTATCCAAGCTGTTGGATGATATCGATTTTTTGGATCTCCAAACACTAAATCAATTAAAATTGCAAAACCAATAACAGATATAGATTCAAGAATCATTGTAACATTTTCTCAATTGAATTAACATCAATATTTGATTCAACAATTTTAGATAGTTTATTTAATTCACCATCAATTTTTGAAATATTTTTTTTACTCCAAGTGATATGTTTAGGTTTTGCATTAAGAGAATCCTCTTCAGGTAAATTCAACGGCATTAAGGGGATAGTTCCGAAAGTAGGAATTTTTGTAATATTTTTTAATTTTTTAAATCCAGGTTTTAACACATCAATATCACCACGAAATTTATTGAAAATAAATC
>JABHXI010000016.1 GCA_018657375.1 Candidatus Nitrosopumilus sp.
CACTGGAACTTCAGCTGGTCTTTTTGCTACTGGAATGTTTGCTTTGTTAAACATTGATACTTTTGATTCTGCAGATCCATAAGTTCCCATTACAATTGCACCTGCATGTCCCATTCGCTTTTCTTTTGGTGCTGCTCTTCCTGCAATGTATGCAACAGTTGGCTTGTTAAATCCTAGATCGATAATTTTTTGGGCTAACATTTCTTCAGAATCTCCTCCTATTTCTCCTACAATCACCAATCCTTCTAAATCTGAAATATCTTTCACCATTTCAAACGCATCAATTAATCTGGTACCGTTTACTGGATCTCCTCCAATTCCAATTGTTATTGATTGTCCAAATCCTGCATTAGTTAGTGCATCTGAGATCTCATAAAGCAATGTTCCACTTTTTGATAATACTGCAATTTTGCCTGCTTTGAAAGGCATTGGTGGCATAATTCCAATTTTAATTAATTCTGGAATCATTATTCCTGGTGTGTTTGGTCCGATGATCACTGCACCTTTTTGTTTTGCTAAATCCAATGCTTCCATTGTGTCTCTAATTGGCACATGTTCTGGAATTGCAACTAGTAATTTGATTCCTGCATTTAGTGCATCTTTTGCTGCTCCTAGGAAAAATTTTGCTGGAACAAAAAGAATTGAAATTTTGGCATTTGTTGCATCTATTGCCTCTTGCATAGAATTGTATATTGGAACTGTTCCTTCAAATTTCTGACCTCCCTTACCTGGAGTTACTCCTGCAACCACATTAGTTCCATAGGCTATCATTTGTTTTGCATGAACTGAACCGTATGAACCTGTAATTCCTTGAACGATGACTCCTTTCTTCTCATAATCTGAGTCTTCTGGTTTTCCTTTTAGTAATCCAAAAATATCTGTCATTTTTTTGTCCCCATTACTGCACCGTTAATTGCTTCTTCAATTGAATCAAACATGTTGGTTCTAGAACCTTCAAGCATTTCTTTTGCTTTTTCTGATTCTGTACCTTTCAGTCTTGAAAATACTGGTATGTCAATTAGATTATTTTCATATGCTTTGAGAAATGCTTCTGCTACAACTGTGGTCTTAACAATTCCTCCGTACAAGTTTACCAGTATTCCTTTCACTCTATCTAATTTACTTATCAAAGTCAATGCCTCATAAACTGATTCTGTAGTAGCACCACCTCCAACATCTAGAAAACATGCTGGTTTTCCACCGTTATCTGATAGCATATCTAGTGTTGACATTACAAGGCCTGCACCATTGCCTACAACTGCTATGTCTCCATCTAATTCCACTAATGAAAATCCACTTTTTTCAGCTTGCTCTTCTATCTCTGTTTTTTCTTGATACTTTTGTAATTCATCATGTCTGAAATTTGCATTATCGTCTGTTACAAATTTACCATCTAATGCCATTACTGTATCATCTTGCATAATCGCAAGTGGGTTAATTTCCACTAACTCAGCTTCCTTTTCAATTGTTAATTTTGATAATTTTTTTAGTGTATCCACAACTCCTTCTGCGGTGATTCCTTCTAATCCCATCTCTTTTGCAACTTCTTTTGCAACTTCATCAGATACATCTCCTAATCCTACTTCTTTGATAATTTGAGTTTTAACTGATTCAATTTCAACTCCGCCTTCTGCTGATGCAATAATTGTATAGCATCTTTTTGAACGATTTAGAAATATGGATAAGTATAATTCTTTTTTAATATCTGCCATTTTTTCTAGTAAAATTGCTCTTGCTTTTTCACCCTTAATTTCTAAATCCATTACCTGTGGATATTTAATATCAAATTCGTCATCATTTTGACATTTTTGAATACCGCCTGCTTTACCTCTGCCACCTACAGGGACTTGAATTTTAATTACAAATGGGTATCCTAGTTGTTTTGCATGTTTTCTTCCTTCCTCAATATTTGTTGAGGCTATGCTGTCGAGTAGACTGATTCCATATTCTCGAAAAATCTCTTTTGCTTGAAATTCTAATAGTTGCATGCAAGTGAAGGGAATTTTACGGTCTTTATTAACTATGAGGCTATTTCAATTGTTCTTGAAGAAAATCAACCATTTCTAAAAACCGATCTTTACTTTTTCTCAATAACTCTTGTGGATATTCCTCAATTCTAAAAACAAATTGTTGATGAAAACTTGGAACTAATATTCCTCCAGATGTGACCATTTGTTCAATTACGTATCCTTTGGTAAGGCTGCAGACAATTTCTTCATAGGATTCATCTTCCTCGTCTAGAGTTTGTCTGTACAAAATAATCGGCCTGTTTGTTTTGGCAACTATGTCCGATCCTTTTTTTAACAGATCTGTTAATTGTTGAATTTGCCAGGCATCTAGACTAATCTGTTTTACCATACTTTGACTACGTAATTTTCTATTTAACCATAATAAAACAAATCTTCTTCACACCTTGTCATCCATAAAATTACTTATTTTTTAATTAAAATAAAGAAAATGATTTGGCACTTATGCCATATCTAGTGCTCTAGAATGCTTGCCTGTATGTGGTCTTTCTCCTGCGTATTTTCTTCGCATGTGTCCTGATGGCCTTCCGTAGATTAGCTCTAGGAACCAAGACTCATGTTCGATCTCTTCGGCAAGAATATCTTTTGCAATGTCATATGTGACTGGATCTTTTCCAAATGTCATTTGACAAATTTTGTTCCAATTGACAATTGCACCTTGTTCTGCTTTTAGGCATTTTTCTAGAATTGCTTTATGATCTGTTGGGTTTGCTGGAAGTTGTAAGAACTCACAACCTGAAATTTTTATAAATTCAGTTGCGTCATTTGGAAGAATTCCTCCTAATTGGTAAATTCTTTCAAGACATGACTCAAAGTGACTAAGATCTTCTAATCTTGCATCTTCAATAATGCCCTTGAGTCCTTCTCCTTCCATACCTGTACAATGTGCTCTGAGATTAGTAAAGTAGTAGTATGCTGTAAATTCAACTGCAGCATTTTTGATTAATTCCTTTACTAATTCGTCCACATCTAGGCCGTTTTGTTTTAAAACGTTAATTCCAACAACGTTTGGGTTTGAATCAGACATTTCTTTGTGTAGTCAATGTTTCTAATAAAAATATTGCATTGAATTTTGTTAATTTTGGTAAGTTATTGAAAGATTGTTTATGTTTTTTTGATGGTTTTTTAAATAAATTTAAAGAAAAATTAACACAGAACCTAAATGAAAGAAAAACATTATTGATTAATGAAGAACTTGTGGGTATCTGAATTTGAACGAAAGATATTTTGCTTAATCATGGATTTACCAGAATCTAATTCAAGAGAAAAAATAGAATGTAAAGTGACATCTAATGTGACTGAAGATTACTATTCGTTCTAGATTTAGAAATTAGTTGTTATTTTTATCATCGTTGAATCCGCACATGCATTCAGGATCGTGAGGTTTACCTTCTTTCTTATCCTCTAATGCAAAGATGTTGTGTTGAAGTTCAACCCAAGTATCGTCTAGGGATTCAATTTCTTTTCTTAGTTTGGGATCGTCCCATCCCTTGTCGTTAATCAATTCCTCTAATTTCTCATGGAGAATATGCTCGTTTTCAAATAGTTTCTCATAGATGTCGTCAATCTGTTTCTCTATTTGTTTCAGATCTACCATTTTGTTTACCCTATTATTTTTGAATCTATAAACCCACTTTATGCCAAAATCGTTTTACTTATTCATAATTTTTTAGCACTCGTAAAATATTTTTGAAACAAAATTTTGACAAATTATTCTTAGAACAGAGTTTAAATTCAATTTCAATAGTTAAGATTTATGAAAATCAAAATGTGTGACCATATTGATGTTTCTGGGATAAGGATAGAATCATCTCAATCTGTTTTTGCACTTTGCACTGTTAATCAGAACCAATTTGTCACTTATTCCTGTAAGAAATGTTTCCATGAGATAGAAGAATTAGAACATGAGATTATTTCAAAAGCAGAATTTGAAAAATACCTAAATTAGTTGACTTTCATATGTTCTGATGTTGGGCATTCTCATCAAATTACTCTTAATCTGTCGATCCTCTTGTTGAGTTCCATGAACAGAAAATCATGAGGTCCTGACTTATCTGTGCAAGTCAAATATCCTATTAGATTTCATTCTACTGATATTTTGATTTTTTGACCATCGATATCG
>JABHXI010000104.1 GCA_018657375.1 Candidatus Nitrosopumilus sp.
GTGCATCAAAAACAACATACCCAGTTTCTTTTGGAAAACTGGTGTACGTTCCATATGTAATTGAATGCTCACCGCCTAAAATGAAAAGTTGACGCTGTTTAGCAACGAGTTCAGGGGTAATTTTTTTCAGCATGTCAATCATTTCAGATGCAACAACGGTATGACGAGTATTTCCCAAATCTTCAATGTTCACAGTTTCTAAATCAATTCCAAGTTCAGGGTGAAAAATTTCAATATTGTTAAAGGAGTCTCTAATTGCATCAGCGCCAAACCTGCAACCAGGTTTGTATGAATGAGTGGAATCAAAAGGTACGCCAAAAATAGTAGCGTCAGGCTCACCGCCTTCCTCAGATCCAGTGATTAGCGGGTTGTTGTTCATGTATAAATCAAGAAAACTCATAATAGAATTACACCATTAGATTTGGACGTTTTGAGATGTGCTTTGGAAAATTCAAACCAGTGAACGGCTTATCTTTTGTTTGTTCTTTAATTTCATTTAAGAAATCATCAAAGGACAATTCTCTAACATCACCTGTTTGCCTGTCACGAATACTAAGATTTTCAGAATTTGCTTCCTTCTCACCAATAACAAGAATGTATCTAATCCATTCTTTTTCCGCTTCGCGAATTCGTTTTCCAATACTTTCATTTCTGTCATCAATGTCAACACGAATAGAGTTAGTAGAAATTTTATCAGATAGTTGTTCGCAGAAATTATTGAATTCGTCTTTTAGTGGAATAATTCTAACTTGTGTAGGAGATAGCCATAGTGGAAGTTGAGGTTTGCGGCCTTCATGTGAATCAGTTGCAGCTTTTTCCAATAATGCATAAATGATCCTCTCAATAGCACCACTAGGAGAATTGTGTAAAATTATCGGATGCTTTTTCTCATTATTTTCGTCAATAAACTCAATTCCGTATCTATCCCCATTTTCAACATCAATTTGATCAGTTGAAAGTGCAGATGCCTTTCCAAGATTATCAATGAAATTAAATTCCCACTTTAAAACAAAATAAAAGAATTTTTCAGTCCACATTTCAACTAAGACAGGTTTTCCATTCTTTTTTACTAATTCTTCAATTGAAGATTTATTTTCATTGTAGAAATCTTCAGTAAATCTAATTGCCATCTCATAGTCGGATTTTTTAATTCCAAGATTACTTAGAACACTTTGAGACAAATCAAATCTTATTTTTATTTCATCAATTGCCTGGGTCATGGTAGCACAAAATGCATGGCAATCAGGCATAGTGAATGCTCGAAGTCTTCTCAATCCCACAAGTTCGCCAGATTGTTCGCGTCTAAAGCTGTATCTGGTAAGTTCATAGAGTTTGTAAGGCAAGTTCTTGAAAGACATTTGGAAATGATTGGCCATTAGGAATTGTCCAAAACATGCAGCAAATCTTAAAAATAATTTTTTTCCGTCAGAGTCAATATTGTATTGTCTTGCAGGAAAACGATTGAAATAACTAACCATGCTCGGGTGTTCAGAATCATACATGATTGGGGTTTCAACCTCATAGCCGCCATATTCTTTGACTCTGTCAGTGACGTATCTCTCAATTAGAGATTTGATCAAACGACCGTTTGGGAAAAATCTCATGTTGCCCGAATCAGAAGCAGGTTCATAATCAGCAATGCCCATTTTTTTCATTAGTGCGACATGTGGAGGAGGTTGATCAACCTGGCGTTGTTTTGCAGCTTCATACTTTGCTAAAATTTCTAATTTTGGATATTTTGAAAAATTGAAATCGGCAATATTAGAAAGAGTTCCATCAGGAGACATGATTTTCCAAATTGAGCGAATTTTAGATTCACCTTCCAATGCATCAGATGTTAATTCAGAGTCAGGGGTAGTTTTTTTGGTATTTTTTGTTACAACTTTTGAACTTTCAGCTAACGGATGTCCTTTAACTTGTAATTTGTAAGATTTTGTCCAACCAAATGGGGAATGTGAAACTTCTAATTCAGATGCACTAGATTCCATTTCTTTTAGCAATGAAATAGCAACAGAAGGTTTTGCTAAATTGGAACTAAGATGAGCGTAAGGATATAGCAATAATTTTTTACAACCGATTTTTTCCATGGAATTTTTTATTTGAGAGATGGCGTCTTGAGCTACACTGGAATCATCACCATCCTCCATTGCTACAAAAACAACCACCAATTCTTCTAATTTTTGAGTTTGAGGGTTGTCGATATCTTCTGCACTTTTAATCTCTTTTTTTGTAGGAGTGTATTCTATGCTGTCACAGTGTAGTTGTAGAATTCTCATGACTAAAATCCAACAGTGTTAGTTTAAAATCCTTAGTATTGACTAAGGAATCAACCCCGCATATGCCTAAATCAAACAAATTGAAAATTCTTTACTCCTCGCCAAATATACCAGGTACCCATTGTTCTATACGGAATCCAATTATTCGTAATTTTGAGTATTTCCTCAGTAGAAGGATTTTCCAAATTATATAATTTCTTTATTCCGTTTATCAAACCCAAATCACCTAAAGGAAATACATCCATCCTGCCCAATGCAAATATCAAATACATTTCTGCAGTCCACCTGCCGATTCCACGAACTTTTGTTAACTCAGAAATAACATTTTCGTTAGACATTTTTTTAAAAATTTTAAAATCTAATTTTTTATCTACAATCATTTTGGATAAATCAAAAATATATTCTGCTTTCATTCTAGATAGCCCTATAGATTTTATTTCATCTTTAGATAATTTGATAATATCAGAAGGTAGAGGGTATTTTTTTCCAAATAAATTTTTAAATTTTAAGGATATCGCCTTTCCAGCAGCATCGGATATTTGTTGGGTGATAATTGCTTCAACTAAGGCTTCAAAAGGATTAGAGATAATTCGAACATTGTATTCACCAACAGATGAGATAATTTTTTTTAATTTTTTGTCTTTGTTTAATACAAGTAATGCTGCATTATCCACAAATTAAGTAAGCACTGATCATATTTGAGGCATTATCAAAACTAAATCAATTAGAAATTTTTTGGCGAAGAGAGATTACAGATCTAAGAATTAATGCAGATATGCCCAAATTACCAATTAGAAAGGATGAAGCCCTTGAAAGGGAATCTACGCCACGAAATCCTTCATCATAAATCATTTCAACTGAACCTTTGTCAGTTTCAACAAAGGAAGTGATTAAGGAATAAACACCAAGTTTTTCATCTGTTTGTTCATTGTACAGACGTAATTCTACTTTAGATATAGTAAATTCATCTTGAATGAATCCACCAGCAGATAATAAAATATTCACAGAATCAGGAAGTTTCTTGATTCGGTCAGGGTTATGCATGTCAATAATATCCATATTAAGACACAGAGTTTTTCCTAGATAAGTAATATTTGATTAAAACTAATTGAACGTGTCAAAAATAATAATTACACAAGTATTATTTACAGTTAAAAAAACAAAGTAAAAATGGATCCACATCAATTTCATGGCAAAGATATACCGCACATAAAATTAGATCCAAAAATGACCATAGAAGATTTGGTGGATGTGTTTGCAAGTACAGGGTTTAACGGAAGACAGCTTGGAGAAGCTGCAAAACTATATGCTAAAATGATTGAGGAAGACACAACAATTTGTCTTACTGTGTCAGGTGCCATGACACCAGTTGGATTTGGAGGAATTATCAAGACACTCATTGAGAGAGGGTTCGTAGATTGGATTGTAACAACAGGTGCAAATGTATATCATGAAGATCATTTTGCGTCAGGATTACCAGTAAAGCAAGGCAGTTTTGATGTAGATGACATGAAATTATTTGAAAAGGAAATTGTAAGAATTAGAGACGTCTACATAAAATTTGAGGAAACACTAGAAGCTGAGGATCAAATAATTCAAAAAATGTTTGCAAATGATTTTCAAGACAAATCATTCACGACCGCAGAATTTTGTAATTTGCTAGGTAAAAGAAGTAAAGCGACTTCCAAACATCCAGAAAAAAGTTTTGTGGTATCAGCATACGAGTACGATGTTCCAATATACATCTCCACAATAAAAGATTCATCATTAGCATTGAATCTAGCAGTTCACAGATTAGAAAATAAAAAATATGATTTGGATTTTGTTAGAGAAATAATAGAGCAAGCAGCAATTGTATATGATTCAAAAAAATCATCAATTTTAGAATTGGGAGGAGGTGTTCCAAAAAACACAGCTCAGCAAACAGGTCCATTGTTGGATCAAATTTTAAGAAGAAATGATGGAGGTCAAAATTATATTATACAAATTACAGATGCACGTCCAGATACAGGAGGATTATCAGGTGCAACATTACAAGAGGGAAAAAGTTGGGGTAAAATTCAAGATTCACACGAAGGGATAGTTACAGTCTATGCAGATGCAACAATCGTATTTCCAATTTTAGCACTCTATGTTCTAAGTAATCAAAAATCAAGAAAACCAAAAAGACTTTACAAAAGAATAGATAAAATGTACAATAAATTAAGTGACGATTATTTTAAAAATCCAACTAGAGTAAAATAAGAATTAAAATTTAGAAAATCTAGCACGTTCTAGATCTCGATCATCCTTAGATTCTTTTTTCCACTCTTTATAGTGCTCTTTACAAAGAATTGTTTTTTTGCCCTTAGAATTAACTCGTAAACCTGCATTTTCTACCTTAGCAGTATTAAGTGAACGTGCACCATCCTGATCACATCCATCGACATTGCATTGTGCACCCTTTGAAACAATACCCATGGCATACAATAATCAATATGTTATTTATACTTGAAAGGCATGAAATCATTTTCAGATTGTTGTAAAAAAGAATTAAAAAAATATGTCGATGATTCGTCATTAAATTCATGGTTAAAATGATAAAAAATCAGATCACAGCAACCCAAAGTAGGTTGCTTAATCGTTTATAATAGGAAAATTTTTTTCTACTTTTATGGCTGGAGCAAAAAAGACAACTAACGTAACCAAGTCAAATCCAGCTAAAGACTCAAAAAAAGGTAAAAAAGACAAGGGTGAAAGTACCGGTGTAAGAAAAGCCGAAATTACGGTTATACTTAATGAACAACAAGCAATGAAAGTAATTCAAAATTCCAAAGTTGTTACAGTTCAGGATCTTGCAAGACAAACAGGAGTCAAAATATCTGCTGCAAACGCATTCTTAAAACAAGCAACAATTAACGGCACAGTAAAGAAAGTTGGCGGTTATTCAGGACATTATTTGTATCAAGTTATTTCTTCATAAAGAGACAATACATCTCCAGATTTTACATTCTTTAATTCAGATACATCACCGTGAAATTTTCCAATAAGAGCCATAGTTTTTGCAGATTGTACATTACCAACAAAAAAACAAATGCTTCCAGTAGAGGGTAAAAATGCAATGTCACCAGTCTTAAACTCAGATCTTGCTTTTTCAATTCCAGCATCAACATCAGTTTCAAAATAAACAATACTTTTTCCCAATAAGTGAGAGTTACCTTCCAAAGGCAAAGATCTCATAATAACACCGACAGTCCTTGGAGATAAGTGTCGTTTTAGATCACAGTTTAATTTTACTCTTCCACCAACGTCTAAAATTAGTTGTTTTCGTGAAACTGAATTCATACCCAAGTTTAGTTTAAAAATGATTAGATTATATAACGTTTTAAGCGAATTTCGGTACTTGTCTAATCCTGAAGAATCAAAAATTACACCAGAAGTATCTTCCACGTCAGAAGAACCAGAATTATCCACACCGGTATCTGAAGTAATAGAAACAGATGTAGATCCAAATTTGGGATTAAACAAAGCATTAGATTCCTATCGCAAATTAATTGAAAAAAATGTGGACAATGCATTAGA
>JABHXI010000105.1 GCA_018657375.1 Candidatus Nitrosopumilus sp.
GTTTTATTGTAACCCAAACTGACAGTCCTAGCATTAATGCCCCTGATGCAATTGCAGTCCATAGATACACATCGCCTACCATATCTTCACCACTTTCATTTGTAATGAAAAATGGTGCAATTGAAAATAATACCATCACAACAGTAGATAATGCAATAACTCTTGCTGATGTTTTTTCAGATTGTACTGCAGTTAACATTGGAACATTCACTTTGTTATAATCATCTTTGAAATGTAACGTTAAAGCCCAAATGTGCATTGGAATCCAAATAAACACTAGTCCTCCCATTGCTAGTCCCATTGTCCATAAATCTGACATAGTTACAGCTACCCAACCAATCATTGGTGGTGCTCCGCCGCATAATCCGCCTAGAATAATGTTGGTTCTGGAATTTCGTTTTAGGACGTATGAATAAACAATAACGTTGTTTGCTAATGCAAATCCAATCAATATTGTCGCCCATATTCCTTGTTCCAGTGTTGTAGTAAATGAAATTGCAAAAGCCAACACTAGTGATATTCCGGCTAATGCTAATCCAAAGTTCCTTGCTTTGACTGCAGGATAAATTCTCTTTGAAGGAAGGGGTCTGTCTTTAGTTCTTTCCATAATTGCATCAATATCCCTGTCATGGTAATTTGTCAAAGTATTAGCTGCTGCAGAACCTGATGCCACTGAAAATAACATCAAAGCCCAAGTTTCTATGGAAATTGGAATGTTGTAGATATTTGATGCTGTTAATGCTGCCCCAAATGCGGTAAATACTAGTAAATACCAAATTTTTGGCTTTGTTAATTCGTAATAAACTGCAATTCTTGAACCAGTTGTTTGTTTTTGCAATACTAGTCACCACTATTTGATGGCATATATGGCATTGCTTTGGTTCTGGATTTCATTTCAATAAATGACTCTGATGACTGAATTCCTTCCACACTTCCTATTTTTTCTGAAACCATTTTATGCATCTGATCCAATGATTTTGAATACATTGTTACAAGTATGTCAAACCTGCCTGTAACTTCTGCAACCTCTCTCACTCCATCAATTTTGAATAATTGCTCAATAACATTATCGCGTTGTTTTGTATCTATGTTAATTCCTGTCAGTGCTTTTACTTCGTATCCAAGCTCAGCATCATTAACCACTATTGTAAAACGCTCAATTAATTTTCTCTTGACTAATCTCTTGATTCTTGAATAAACTACTGAGGAGTTGACATCTATTTTTTTTGATAGTCTTGGAACTGAAATTGAGGCATCAGTTGACAGTTCTGATAAAATTTGTAAATCTAAATCATCTACTTTTGTCGTCTAAAACACCTGATTCGATCAAGATTTCAGGTTCTTATAAAGTTATTATTGTAAAAATTACAAAAATTTTCTCTAAATCTTGTCTTTTTTGTATAACATCTCTGCCAACAAGACAGCGCCTTTTGCTGAACCCATTTTTTTATTATGTGAGAATAACATGTATTTCAATCCGTGATCAAATAATTCCTCCTTTTCTACTCTTCCAATTGTTGTAGTCATTCCGTCACCTACGGTTCTTTCCATTCTTGGTTGTGGTCTAGTAGGATCTTCGTGGAATGCATAGTAGTCTTTTGGAGCTGATGGTAATCCTAATACTGAGACATCTTTGTTACTTTGATTGTAAGTTTCCTTTGCTTTTTGCGGATCAATATCTTCCGTAGTTTCTACAAAGACTGATTCAGTGTGACCGTCTATCACTGGAACTCTGGTACATGTACAGCTAATTCTGATATCTGCATCTATGATTTTTCCATCTTTTAGTTTTCCCAAAATTTTCCTTGTTTCTAATCTCACTTTTCCTTCTTCTTTTGGAATATATGGAATTATGTTATCTGTGATTCCCATTGCAGAAACACCTGATTTTCCTCCTCCTGATATTGCCTGCATTGAAGTCATCATAACTTTTTTTGCTCCGTATTTGTCAAGTAGTGGTTTTAGTGTAATTGCTAAACCTGTGGTTGTACAGTTTGGTAGTGGTGCTACAAATCCTTTCCAGTTACGGTTTTTCTTTTGAGTTTCTAATAATTCAGTTTGTTCATCATTTATTCCTGGAATGAGAATTGGAACATCGTCTTCATATCTGTAAGCTGAACTAGTTGAGATAACTGGTAAATCTGCAGCCATTTTAGTTTCAATGTCCCTTGCAGCTTCAGATTCCACTGCAGAAAATATCAAGTCTAGTTGAGAAATATCTAAATCATTCACTGATTTTACTGTCATTTTTTTAATATATTCTGGGATTTCACCTGCTACATCCCATGCTATAATGCCATTGGCATCTTTTATTGCATCAAGATAATTTTTACCAGCTGATCGCTCTGATGCTGCAATCTGAGTCACTTCAAACCATGGGTGATTATCCAATGACTGTACAAATTCTTGTCCCACTGAGCCTGTAACGCCAATTATTGCAACTCTTTTCTTTCCCATAATCAGAACGTAGATTGGTTTCAATTAATAATCTTTTTCAGATTACCACAAGATACTAAATTAGCCAAGTCTTTTTCTAACTGTGAAAATAACCGTAAAATCGTCTATTCGTCAACATGCTCCTGTCATCCATGGTGGA
>JABHXI010000106.1 GCA_018657375.1 Candidatus Nitrosopumilus sp.
AAATCTGCAAAACTATATTCAATGAAAATGCAATACACACAAAAAGAAATTTCAGATGCAATTTTAAAAACAGTAAAAGCTAGTGGACTCAAAGAAGCTTACATCAGACCATTAGCATATTATGGTTATGGAACAATGGGATTAACTCCAACTACAAACAAAGTGGATATGTCAATTTCATGTTGGGAATGGAAAATGGGTGAATCAAAAGCAGGTAAATTTTCTGGAGCAAAATGTAAAGTGTCCAGTTGGATAAAAATTGATTCAAGATCTCAACCAATGCAAGCAAAAGCAGCTTCAAACTATGCAAATGCAGCTTTAGCAAGAATGGAAGCATTAGACAATGGATATGATGAAGCAATTATGTTAAACTCACAAGGAAAAGTTGCAGAAGGTAGTGCCGAAAATATATTCATTATAAAAGATGACATCATTCAAACACCTCCACTATCAGCAGGAGGACTAGAAGGAATTACAAGAGATAGTATCATACAAATTATTGAAGAAAATAGTGGATTTGTAATTGAGAGGGATTTGGAAAGAGATGATCTCTATAATGCCGATGAAATTTTTATGACAGGTACTGCTGCTGAAGTGAAATCAGTTACACAAATTGACAAAGTCAAAATTGGAACAGGAAAAATGGGCAGCGTAACTAAAGCATTGCAAAAATCATTTACAGATGTAGTAATGGGTAAAGATGAAAGATTTTTGCCATGGTTAACATTTGTTTAATTTCAAAGAACTTTTTTATCCATAAAAAATATTAAAGATTATGGATTTATGTGCGACTGGAGATACCCCGGAAATTTGTTGGTTTTGTAGAAAAGGGCGTCATGATGATTGTATGAAAAATATTCCAACACAAGGAAAATCAGACGGGCCACATGATTGTACTTTTGATACAAAATTAATTCCATGTAGATGTCAACATTAGGAAAGAGAAGTAATAACAAATACAGCTTTAGATGAAAAAGGATATGCAGTATAATGAAGAATTTTGGAATAAATATGCAGATGAAAATGAATCAAGGTACAATGAAGAATTTGCAAAATATGTCAGGGATTTAGCGAGTTCCTTACCAGGTGTGCAGAGCATTTTAGAAATAGGTTGTGGCACAGGGATTGATTTAAGATTATTTTCAGACTCATTTCAATTACATGGAATTGATCTAAATGAGCATGCATTAGAAATTGCAAAAGAAAAATTATCATTTGCAGATTTTCAAAAAGAAAACATAACTAAATTGCCATTTGAGGATTCCTCAATAGATTTTGTGTTCACACACGGATTAATGAATTATCTAGATGATGACGTATTAGAAAAAGGGATTGCAGAAATGTTTAGAGTGTCTAAAAGATGGATAATGCATTGTGAAAAATACGAAAAAACTGAAAAACGAATAGATGTCAATCATAAATTTCGAAACATGGGAGAAAAATGGCTGGACTATAAGATAAAATTTGTTAGTGATGTAGACTTGCATGAAGATTACGGACAAGAACAAACAAGATTTACTTTATTAAAAAAAATATAATTTCTAGAAGTAATTAAAAATATTTTTAAAGATAAGTAGAAAGCGGGTCTAGAGGGATTCGGACCCTCGACAACCGGATTAAGAGTCCGGTGCGCTACCTGGCTGCGCCATAAACCCAACAAAGTGAAAAAGGCCTAGAGTTATTATTAATCTTAAGATTTTAAAATAAATTATTATTTAGTTTCTGATGTAGCTTCCATTTCACTGTACTTTTCTAAAATTGCTGTAAGTGCAGTTGAAACTGGTACATTGTTCATCTTTTTCTTTTCTGCAAGAAGTTTTTGGTATGCATCTAATGTAATATAGACAGGAATAGAACCATTTCCTTCAAGTAGTCCTCTAACATTGTAAAGTGCAGTTTCCATTCCTTTATCAGCAGATTTTGCAAATTTTGCTTTGTCCATAATTGCTCCTAGTGGACCAAACGGCATTTTATAATCTACAGACATTGTTATTCTTGTAAGATTATCACCTAATGATTTGAACTCGTTTGTAATTTCCCATTTCTTAAATGGACCTTTAATTTGCTTGGCTACAATTTTCTCGTTTCTGACAAATTCGGTTGTTTCACAATCCCATTCTAAACGTTTTCCGCTAAAGTCACCAATTATTCTAAATGTCGTGCCAACACCCATTCCTTCTTTGATGTCCAATGGAACGACTGTCATTCCAACCGTATCATTTTTGATTTGATCAGAAACATGCTCTGGTCTTGCAAAATATGTGAATACGCTATCTACGGGCGTCTTAATATCAATTGATTTACTAACTAAGGTCAACATTGTCATTTCTTGGGAATAATAATTTAAAGGTTGTGAAGATTTTCTTGGAAGAAATTGATGTACAATATATTCATCTATGGATCATTCATAGTATAATGATTAAACTGCGATCAATGTTATT
>JABHXI010000107.1 GCA_018657375.1 Candidatus Nitrosopumilus sp.
AATTGAAAAAATCACTAAAATTAGATAATAAAATTGCGGTAAGAATTCCAGATTCCAAACATACTCTAAAACTATTAAAAAAATGTGGGTTGCTAGTAGGAACTAGTGCAAATATTTCTGGAAATCCATCATCTACAGATCCAAAAGAATGTCTCAAAAATATTATAAATTATGATGTTTTTCTAAACGGAGGAACAATTACAAGTAAAGGAGAATCAACAATTATTGAAATAGAAAATGATGAAATTAAAATTATCAGAAAAGGGGCATTAAAAAAAGAGGAAATTATGATATGATGAACCTAATTGTCACGTGTGCAAGACATCTTGAAGAAGAAACGGAAGAAGAATTAAGAGACATTTTAGATGAATTAGGAGATTCAGAAATAGAAGTGTCAATAAGCGATATGTCGGGAATTTTAACGGCACAAACAAAATTAGAGCCAATCAAAGTTGTTAAAAAAATGAAAGAAATTCTACTGGATCAGCCTTGGAGCATAAGATATTGCCTTAGAATAATACCAATTCAAAGCGTAATTGAAACAAAAAT
This sequence comes from Candidatus Nitrosopumilus sp., assembly GCA_018657375.1. Lineage (GTDB taxonomy): Archaea > Thermoproteota > Nitrososphaeria > Nitrososphaerales > Nitrosopumilaceae > Nitrosopumilus. Next base: position 550 of record JABHXI010000107.1, read on the forward strand.
AGAAGTGATAGAAAGGGCGATTTCCAACATCTCAAATCAAATTCTAGAGGGGGAAACATATAGAATTTTAATTGAAAAAAGAAATTCAGACATTTCAAGCAAAGAGATCATTACAAAAATAGCACATGAAATAAAAAATAAAGTTTCACTAGATTTTCCAGATAAAATAATTTTAATTGAAGTATTGGGCGGTATGACGGGAATTTCAATACTAAAGGAGGAAGACATACTAAGTATTGAAAAAACAAAACGCAGTATGTCAGAATAAAATAGAAGCTTTTTCAACTAAAATATCTTCTAACGGAGTTTTTGAATAAACACTATCAATGTGTTTTTTTGAAATATCAAAGTGTTTTTTAATAAATACAGAATTGTTTTTTGATAATAAATCTGAAGAAATTAAAGATATTTCATGATTTAAAGAATCAGGAAAAATTTTATTTCCAATTGTAATTAAAATAAAATTTACAGAAGGTTTTATTCCGGCAGAGTTTATAGCATTAGAAATTTGTAATGTTAGTGCAAAACGCATTAAAATATCAGTTTCAATTTTATTAGAAAGTAAAGCATTATTTTTTTCAGCGTTAATTGAAAGGGATAAAATTTTTTTTAAATGTGATGCACCAAGTATGAAATTAGCAGATACAGCCTGAAATTTAATTTTAGGGTATGTTTTCCTCAAATTGTCAATAAATGTAGCACCAGCATTCTTTTTACCAGATATTTCAAAAATGCAAATTTGTTTTTTTTCAATTTCAAAACATAATTTTTTTGATGAACCCCCATGAATCACAGGAATAATACTTACTACATCACCATTACGAACAATGGTAGATTTTCCTTCCATTGCAGAAGAATCAGAACCATTGACAGCAATCAAAATATTTTCAAAATCTAAATCAGAAGTATCCCTAGGTTTTAATTTTAATAATAACTCAAGTAAATCTCGAATAGGAATATCGGATTCATCAATTTTTAATTGATCAGAATTAAAAGATTTTTTTGCGCCACCAAGAAATTTTACAACAATCATAACGGTATACCTAACTTAGAAATGAATATTTAATTAATTATTCAGTTTTCTCATCTACAGATGGGGTTGAAGATGCAATTGTTTCAACCTCTTCATTGGTGAGAGTAATTTCATCACCAGATTCATCAATTTCTCCAGACTCGATTATGTCTAATGTGGCTTCTTGCTCTTCAACATTAGAATTATTCATACCACTACGATCGTGTTTAATTTTATCTTCACGAATTTGTTTTTTAAGAAATCTTGTAATATAACCAGCAACCTTATTCTTTAGACCCTTAGAGCGGACAATAGCGATTTCATTTAGCGCCTTTTTATTTTCAACGAAATCTTCACCGAATTTAGATTTATTTGCATCTAATACTTCAAAAGAAATACGTTTTATCCTATCCACGCATGAATTAACGAAGGGGGTATTTTATAGTTATATTCCAAGAAAACGTTTTGTATTAGATTCTAACAAAAATGCCATTTCATCAAATGTTTTTTCAAGAATTTTTGAGGCACAGAATATAACACTAGGGATGAAACTAACCTGTCCAGATTTCATTTCAAAACATCTAGAAAATCTAACAGGCCCATCAGTTTCGACAAGAATTTTTGAAGGGTCAGCTTTAGATAACAAAGTTTGTTTATCATTGGCGTAAATCATTACAGGTCCAAAAGATACAAAAAAATCCAGATCCATGGCTTTTTGAAGTTGTTTTTTACTACCGTCAAACCAGTGCAATAAAGCATTTTTAGTATTATAGGAAGTCATAATTTCAAAAACATCATCAAGACTTTTTCGTGAATGAATAGATACTGGTTTATGCAATTTTTCTGCAGATGAAAGTAATGATTCAAAAACTTTGACTTGCCTTTTATCGTCATCTTTATTTTTTACATATGTAGGATCTAATCCAATTTCACCTATTCCAGAAACATTATTTTGGTTTAATTCTATTAACTCAGTAATTTTTTCAAGATCATCATTTGCAAATTCAGGATGAATTCCAATGAAAGGTAAAACAAGATCACTTTGTTGTGATAGAGACAGAGTTTCTAAAGAATTTTTTACATCCGTTGAAACACAACATGCTTTAATTTTAAGAAATTCCATTTGTTTTAAAATTAAATTGATTTCAGGAAGATATACAGGATCAGAGAGATGTATGTGAGAATCAAAAAGCCAAGTCATTTTCTAATTAATTCTGAATATAGTCTGTATAAATCGATTCCTTAGTAACATTTTTTCACTCATCAAGTTTTTTCACATAAAATAGATTAAAAATTATGAAATCATCAGAATTAGGATTATCAGCAATGTATAGGATTTTAAAAAAAGCAGGAGCAAATAGAGT
>JABHXI010000108.1 GCA_018657375.1 Candidatus Nitrosopumilus sp.
GATAAGCTTTCTCTCTCCTGGAATATCGTTACCGACGATTCTTACAATGTGTCTGTATTCTTGGCTACTCAAGTATTCCAAAATTCTAAGAAACCCCGATAAAAACCATGCTGGGTGTTGCTCTTTTAGTTTGTTTTATGCTACTTTTTGACAGATCTGAATAAATCTGAGCTTGTTTTGACTATTTTCAATTTGAAATCATCTAAAGTCTTCGTCATTTGTCCAATCATTACCTTCAACATTCCACTGATTGCATTTACAGCATTTTTTAACTCCTCTTTGAGGATCTATTTCTATACAAAAACAATGCTCTCCTTTACCTGATGGATCTTGACTACACAATTTTTGCATATTTTGTCCATTTTTTGTTTCTTAATTATTCTATTGCCTTAAATAATTCAAAAAGTTATAACTTTCTAATTTCTTGCATTTAGATAATGAGTGAATCCTTTGATAGGGAAAAAATCGTTGATTGTATGTTTGATCCTATAACCTCTGAGATATTGGCCGAATTAGAAGATGGAAAAAAAGAATGCTCTATTTTAGGTGATCAATTTTCCATGTCTGAATCTGATCTTTTGAAAAGACTTGATTACTTGATAGAATGTAGTTTTCTTTTTAAAACATTTGAAAACGATAAATGCTTTTTATCTGCAAATGCTGAAAACCTTGGTTCTTTACTTGAAGGCAGTGATGCTTTTGATGGTGCCATTAGTGGTTTGGAAACTATGGATAGTTACCTAAACTGATTTTCTTTTATTTTTAATTTCATATACTGCAACAATTCCCAATCCTCCCATTCCAATAATTGTGCACAATGTTGAACTGCTTGCAATTATGAGTTTTTTATCTGCGTCTGGAAGTGGACCTATTGCCCCCGCAACATAACTTTCTTTATGCTCTGAACTTTGAATAATTAATTCATAGTTTCCAGAATTTACTACTTCAAATTCCTGTTCTACTGTGTCTGTGTCTATTTTCTTTGATATTATTTCTGTATCTGACGGATCAATTATTTTTACAGAAAATGTATTTTCTTTAAAGTCCATTATTTGAACTGCAAAAATTCCAACAGGTGTCTCCTCTTTGTCTAGGTTGACTGATATTGTAATTACCTGCTCTGTATTCACTTTTCCATTACCTTGTACTATCCCTTCTAATGTGATTTGATTTTCAATTACAGCTATTCCCAGACCTGCTGATATCAGTATTCCAAAAATTATTATTAATAATCCCGTTTTTTGCACAAAATTTGTTCCGTTTTCTTTGTTTTAAACCTAATTTTTGTGATTTTGAGTCTTTAATAAAAAATTAGATTAGGCTAAAAAAGTTAGCTTAGGGTAAATTTAAATACATAATTTTAGAATTTTTAGATCTATTGAGAATTACAAGATCCACCTTGATGATTTTGTTACTTTCTGTAACAATCGGTCTTTCTGCGATTGTATTTCTTCCAAATTTTTCTGAAGCTCAATCTGAACTTAAGACATTCGTTACTCATTCAGGAAAAGTCATTCGAACAACTGGAGAAGTGATTGATCCCCTTTACACAGTATCTACTGTGGAGTTTGATCCTATGGAATATTTACGTGAATTCCACTACGGTGAAGTTTCAAAACTTGCTGACGGAACAACTGTTAGAGAATACACCATTATTGCCGAGGATGATAAAGTGATGGAAGTTTCACCTGGTGTTTTTTATAATGTATGGACTTACAATGGAACCGTTCCGGGACCTACAATTAGAGCCACCGAGGGGGATTTACTTAAAATTAATTTTATCAACAATGGTTCAAAAGAACACACTATTCATTTTCATGGAATTCATCCAGCTGGGATGGATGGAGTTTTTGAAGCAGTAGGTCCAGGTGGTGGAAAATTTGTATATGAATTTGAAGCTGGACCTGTAGGTGTTCATCCTTATCATTGCCATGTCATGCCATTGGAGGAACATATTGTTCATGGTCTTTATGGTGTCTTCATAGTTGATCCTAAAGAAGGACGTGAGCCTGCTGATGAAATGGTGATGGTTTTAAATGGATTGGATACTGATTTTGACACTGAAAATAATTTTTATGCTGCAAACACAATTCCATTTTACTACCAACATCATCCAATTCAAATTAATTCAAATGAATTGATTCGAATTTATGTTGTGAATATGGTGGAATTTGATCCAATAAACAATTTTCATCTCCATGGTAACTTGTACAACTATTATCCTACCGGCACTGATTTGGTCCCCTCGTTTTACACTGACATGATAACTTTGTCTCAAACTGAACGTGGAATTATGGAATTTGTCTATGACTATCCTGGAAAATATCTTTTCCATGCCCATAAAGTAGAATTTTCAGAAAAAGGCTGGGTTGGGATATTTCTTGTAGATGATAATTCTGAATCTGATGAGAGTGATGTGGAATATGGCAGTTAGTGATACTTCAAAGTTTAAAGTTGCAGCAACTGGTGTTATTCCATTTGCTTTTGTTATTGTAATGATGCTGTATATTTTTGGTCCTGGTGCTGATTTGTTAGA
>JABHXI010000017.1 GCA_018657375.1 Candidatus Nitrosopumilus sp.
AATTTTTTATTGTGTTGTCTAAAATATTTTTTATCTTATCAAATGAATTTGGATTTGTTATTGAACAAAAACTCCATGTTCCATTTTTAATTAATCTGACTCCAATTCCTTTATTTTCATTATTTTTTATGTATTCGATGTTGTTATTTTCAATTAGTGCTGAATTTTTTATCTGCTGGTCTGCTCTGACATCACAATACTGTATGTTTTTTTGATCCAGGTATTTTATTATTTTATTCGCAATATCTTGTAGATCTTGGTCCATGATGGATAATCGTTCTAGTCATTTCTAAATCTTGTACTATTGATGATTGGATATTGCAGGCATGGTAAAGTAATATTCATCCTCGAAGTTAAAATCTGCTGAACTCTTTTTCCTTAAAAATTCAAAATACTGCGTACAATTTTGATAAAATTCCATATTTTTTCTTATTTCTTGCTGCATGCTTATTGTATCTATATTCAAATTTTTTAATGAGAGTTAGCCATTTTGATCTAGACTGTTTGTTTTCTTTAGCTAAATATATTGAATATTTTTTATACTGAGGTATTGATCAAATTTTATGACTTCTGTAATAGTTGCTGATACTAGTGTTATAATTAATGGATATCTTGCTGAACAAATTGAATCTGGTTCTATTAGAAATTCTGAAGTTATAATCCCCCAAGCTGTATTTGATGAACTACAATCTCAAGCTTCTAATCATAAGCAGCAGGGGTTTATTGGATTAGAGCAAATTCAAAAACTAAATAAATTATCTGGTAGTTTTGGGTTAAAAATTATTTTAAAAGGCTCACATCCTTCCATTGATGATATTAGATTTGCTGCTAGTGGTAGAATTGACGCTTTAATCATTGATATGGCTAAACAAAATAATGCCATTCTTTATACTTCTGATAATGTACAGCATTTAGTTGCAGCAGCTGAAGATGTACAAACCGTATTTTTAAGACCTAAAATTATATCTGAGACACTTGAATTCTTAAAATTTTTTGATAATGACACTATGAGTATACATCTTAAAGAAAACCAATATCCTCTTGGCAAAAAAGGAAAACCTGGTAATTTCTTACTTACTAAAATTGGAGAGGATGTTCTTTCTAGAGATTATCTAAAAATGATTTCTTCTCAAATATTATCTGCGACAAATATTTCTGATTCTAGTAATATTGAAATTTCTAAAACTGGGGCATCTGTTATCCAACATGATGATTATCGTATCGTAATTACTTATCCTCCATTCTCTGAATCATACGAAATAACAATTGTACACCCTACTGTGAACTTATCTCTTGAAGATTATACTATTTCTGAGGCACTGATGAATCGCTTGGCTGATAGGGCGGAAGGAATTTTAATTTCTGGTGCTCCTGGCTCTGGAAAAAGCACATTGGCTTCAGGTTTAGCAAATTTTTATCATAAGCAAGGTAGTGTTGTTAAAACATTTGAGTCTCCTCGTGACTTACAAGTTAATGATGGAATTACACAATATAGTAAATTAGATGGAAGTTTTGATAACACTGCTGATATTTTATTATTAGTTCGTCCTGATTATACAATTTTTGACGAAGTGAGAAGAAGAGAGGATTTTACAACTTTTTCTGATTTACGCCTGACTGGAGTTGGTATGATTGGTGTAATTCATGCTAATTCGCCTTTGGATGCTATTCAAAGATTTATCGGTAAAATCGAACTTGGGATCATTCCTAATGTTTTGGATACTGTTGTGTTTGTAAACAATGGTGATATTGAGAAAGTATATGATTTAGAATTAAAAGTAAAAGTTCCTACGGGTATGACTGAATCTGATTTAGCTAGGCCTGTAATTGAGATAAGAAATTTTGAAGACAATGTTTTAGAGCATGAAATTTACACTTTTGGAGAAGAAAATGTAATTGTGCCTGTTGTAAAGCATGGGGAGAAAGCAGGTATTGAAAAATTAGCCGAGGATAAAATTAAAGATTACTTTAAAAAATATGATTCTAATGCACTAGTTGAAATTTTATCTGCAAATCGTGTTAAAGTAATTGTAAATGAAGATCGTATTGCATCTATTATTGGTAGAGGTGGAGTTAACATTAATGAAATTGAAAAATTTCTAAATGTTCACATTGACATTGTAGCTAAAGATTCTGAATTGCTATCATTAACTCCAGATGATGTTTCTTTTACTTTTTCAGAATCAAAAACTGGACTACTGTTTACCGTTAATAGAGAGTACACTTCCATGTATGTTGATATTCATGCTAATGAAAAATTCTTTGCTACAGTTAGAGTTGGTAAAAAAGGACAAATTAAAATTTTAAAACGTTCTGACATTGGAAGAAATTTACTAAACTCTACTAGTTCACAAAATGACATTCAGTTATTTCTTAAAGATTTTTAATTTATTCATTTTAAATATTTGGAACAATATTTCTTATCTATCTCTTTTGTCGTTCTTTGGATATTTTTTTATTTTTTTCTATTCTATCGTTGATGATTCCATAACCTCTAATTATTAGTAACAATATTTCCTCTCTTAAGCGACTAAGGTCCATCAAAGCTGAAATATTTTCTTCTTTGGATATTTTTTCGTCAATATGCAGTTCGAGAATTTTTTTGTACTCTTTATGAAAATTTTCTAGAACTTGTTTCATTTCATTATCTTTTAGGTTAGAAAGTCTAGGAATTGTTCTTTTACGAATTCTTACAAAATCGGTTCTAAGCTTAGATGTAATTGATGTATCTACTATTCCGTTTTCCGGGAGGTCTAGTATAGTTCCAGTCATACATTAACTGCATCAAAATAGGACAATTAAATATTTTTAAAATTATCAATAATTTTTGGATTTGCTTTTAGAAAAGTAATGAATTTTCTTAATTGTTTTATCGTTTTAGGATTTAGGTGGTGTTCTATTCCTTCTGTGTCTTGATTTGCAGTATCGTAACCTACTCCTAATATTTCAAAAAATTCTAACAATATTCCGTGTTTTTGACGAATCCCTTCTGCTACCTGCATTCCTTTTTTTGTAAGATTTATTCCATGGTATTTTTCATATTCTAAGAACCCTCCTTCATCTAATCTTTGTAGCATTTTAGTTACACTTGGAGCACTTACATTCATGTATCTTGAAATATCTAATGTGGTTGCATATCCCTTTAGTTCTACCAACTCCCCTATAATTTCTAGATAATCTTCCATTCTAGAACTAGAACGTGTTTTTTCTACTGCATGTGCTGCCTTGATTGATTCTAGTCTTTTAGAGTTTTTTGACTTCATCTGTTCTTTGTTAGTTAATTAAATCTATAATAATTGAATGTCTATTGGTACATCTTAGCTATTCTTTGTTGACTTGTGTGTAGCCATTGTTGATCTTTTCACGTTAATTGTTTTTTTTTAAATTTATGTTAGAATGACAGATCCTCTAAAGCAACGACTAGCAAATTTACAAAAATTTTCTGATTCTGCCAAGCGCAGAGCAAATTTGTATACTGATATTGCAAAAATAGGTGGTTCCACTCCTAGTCGATCCCTTGATGTTCTTCAAAAAGCACCCGCACCTGGCAAAAAATTACAAAAAATTGGTTTTTTGATGTTGTGGATACCTGAGCCTACTGGAGTAACATGCGCAATAGGTGCGCCTATGATAATTGCTGGAAGATACTTGGATAAAAAATACAATAGCTCTACTATTCATGATATTGGACATCATACTAAAAATAACATTTCCTCAATTGCCGATTTTAAAAATTCTCTAATCTCATAAATTAATTTTTAAAAGGACTATAACAAATAAATTCATGACAAGTAGATCTCAGGCATTAATTCCTATTTTCATTGCTGCTGTGATTATCGGCTCTATTGGATTACTTACTTTGCCAAGTGAGATTAAACTACAACAGGTGGAATTTCCTAGGGGCGTGATTAAAGTCAATGACGTTCCTCTTGAAGTTCAAATTGCCGACACTGAACCCACACGTGTTCGTGGACTAATGTTTCAAGATGAATTACCTTTTGATCAAGGCATGCTTTTTGTATTCCCTGAATCTGGACTGTATTCTTTATGGATGCTTAATATGCAATTTCCATTAGACATGATTTGGTTTGATAGCGATGGTGCAGTTATACACATTGAAAAAAACGTTCCGCCATGTGTAATTCCTATTGAAATTGCTGCAGGATGTCCAAGCTTTGTACCTAGTGGTGAGGCCACCTATATTCTTGAAGTTACATCTGGTTTTGTTGAAAGATATGATATTACAAAAGATTCTATTCTTGAAATTATTTCCATTTGATATTGCAAAACCTTATCTTGTAAGCTATTGACTGATAATTTATGAATAAAATAATTCCTATTTCTATTATTATTATTACGATATCTTTTGCTGCAATTCTTTTAACTCCTGAAAATTCTTCTATGCCTTCATCCGAAAATCTCTATCAATACGGGTTCACTTTTTATGATATTGAAAAAATAAAAATATCTTTATCTGAACAAAATATTTTCATGTCTATTCCTACTCCTATAACCGATCATACTATTGAAAATTACTGTGCAATTCATGATGATGTTTTATCTGCCATTAACTACTGCACTACAACTGCCATTCAGGGTCCAGATGGAAAATCTCTTGGAAATATTAGCATGGGTGGTAGTCCTGATAATCCTATAATGGCCATCGCGTTAGTTGAATCATCTCCGTTTTTAGATTCAAAATCTGATGAAATTGGAATTGTTTTTAAAATTATGATTGAAAATTTAGTTTGCGATTGTTGGAATGAGAGACAACCTGGTGGATTTGAATCTGTTGACGCCTGGATAGGAGCTGCTATGATGAAATATGATGATTCTTCTCATACTGTTCCTCTAAAATCCACAATTACTGGGCTAGGCGATGAAACATTAATTCTTGAGATCACGTCTAAAAATAACTCCTACTTATGGACTTTAATTGTTCTAAAGTAATTTGATTGTGTATTATGAAATTATTTAATTTGAGATTACGATGATTGATCAATTATGGTTAATTCCTTTGGGATTCGCTGCTGGTATATTGGGATCTATGATTGGCCTTGGGGGTGGGGTAATTATTGTTCCAATTTTAACCTTTTTTGGTTTTCCGCCTACTGTCGCTGCAAGCAATAGTCTTTTTGCAGCGTTTAGTAACTCTATTGCATCTACAATTTCTTATTCCAAACAAAAAAGAATTGAATATTCTTTAGGGATAAAACTCGGATTACTTGCAATTCCTGGAACCATCTTGGGTGCAATAATTTCTACTAACGTTGCCCCCGATATTTTTAAAATTTTATTTGGATTTATTTTAATTGCTGCTTCTGTTTATATTTTTTTAAGAAAACAAATTGAATCTAGAGATAAAATAATTTCTAAACAATTAATTATTCTTACCATTGGGATAAGTTTTTTTGCAGGAATTGTTTCATCCTTTTTTGGAATTGGTGGAGGAATTATTTTTGTACCTTTGATGGTGGTTGGGATGGGAATGTCTATGAAAAAAGCCGCACCCACTTCACAATTAATTTTATTATTTGCATCATTATCTGGAATAATAGTTCATAGTATTTTGGGTCATCCTGATTTCCTTCAATCGGGATTTTTAGCTATCGGCTCTTTTTTTGGAGGGTTGGTTGGTGCAAAATTATCTTTAAGTGTAAGGGAGAGAAATTTAAAAATCCTAATATCTGTTGTACTTCTATTGGCAGCTGGAAAACTATTCTTTGATTCTTTGAATAACGGTTCTTTTCCTTTATTTTTTTAGCCTCAGATTATTATTTGCATTTTTATACTAATTTTTTCATATATAGTGTTCATTAGATTTTTTAATCTGATGGCTGAGGAGACAAGTTGGCTCCTTAGTATTATTTTATAAATTACTGTGTTGGCTCTTTTTTAATTCTGTAAATATTTTTTTTTGAAACTACAACTAACTCATTATCTTGTGTACTTGCTTCATAATCTATTGTAATCTTTCCAAATTCTTTGTCTGCATCTTCTTTTTTTGTAATCGTAAATTTTAATTTTAAGACTTGCTCTGTATAATGTGGTTTTAGAAATCGTGTGTTTCTATTCCCCCATTCTGAATCTCCATCTGTTCCAAGAAAAACAATGTGATTTCCATAAATTTGCTCTAACCTTGTAAATTCACCTTCCATTCTTGATAAAGTTGCTCTTCCTGAAACCATCTGCTGTTTTTCTTTTACTTTATTTTCTAGCAATACATTTCTAATTCTTGAAAATTTTAGATATGCTTCTAATTCATTATTTGAAATACTGCATGTGGCATAAAATGACTCTCCAACTATGAATTCTGAAAATTTTTTCAATCTTATCTTGTTTCGTCAACACAGAATGTTACTTCTGCAGATGAAAGTGCATTTTCTGTAACTAGGAAATTAAATGCTTCTGCTATCCTTTGATTGTTTGGTTCTGAACCTGTAACTGAACCTGGGAAAATTGTGAACATTCTGATTTTTGATTTTAACACATCACTTAGTTCTTGATTAACTGTTGTAGTAAATGGTCTTAATGCACCCCTGAAAACTTCCACTTGTGCTCTTTGTGTTCCTGTGACTTTTCTTCCTATTGGTAAATCTGGACCTATGATCATGATTGCCCCTTTTGCATCTTTATACAAACGTGGATCTTCTTTGCCCCCTGGTACAAATTGTTCAAGTGCTCTTTGTGCAACTGTTGCAGGTGTCGATATGAATTTCTCAGTTAATTCCTCCCATGCTGATCTAGTCAATTCAGTTAATTTTTCAATTTCTGGTAATTTTCCTGTTATGTGTATTACGCCTAAAATTTCTCCAATGTTTGTCCGTGCTGTGTTTAGCCACCTTTGAACTTCTTCAGGATTTTTAATGTCTACTATGTGCGAGTGGAATTTACCGCTGATGTATTCTTGAAGATCTGTTGGTGTTGTCTGTGATATGAAACATGCAACTTTTCCCCCATTCTTTTCAACATGTTGTGCTAAAAATTCTACGCGTTCTACGTCTGTTTTGTCTGTTGCATCAATTGTAAATACAACTGCTTTTCCGGTGAAATTTGGTTGATGTACTCCTGGTGTTGTAGTTCCAATATGTGGTTTAACTGGATAAAATACTCTGTCTCCTGGAATTACTTTTCCGTTAACAATTTTTGCAATTTCATCATCGCATAAATTTAGAACTGTTTCTGCAACTTGTCCTTGAGTTAAGAATTCTTTATTTGCAATCATATGTGATGTGTTATTTTGAACTTTTTCTGCAATTGTTTGAATTTTATTTAATAGATTGGTTAATGTCTCAGTTAATTTAGCAACATCTTTTCCATTTGCTAATTTTGTTGCCGCATTTGCAATTCCTTCTTTGATAACTGAATCATCTTCTCCCAACAGTGAAAGTAATTCTTTGTTTGCCGCATCTACTTCCGTTGGGTTAAGATCTTCAAACCCTCCGACTCTCATAAACTCTGCTGCTGCTTTTGGATATACTGTTTTGTAGATTCTATCTGAATGAACTGGGCCTGGATTTGTCGCAATTGAAATAATTCCTTTATCAGTTAATTCCCATGACATTAATTCTGCTAATCTATTCTTTGCACCCTGTGCTGCAGTATATGGACTTCTAAATCTATATGGTCTTTGTTCTAGTGGCTTTTCTTCTGTGAAAAATGTTGAAATTGTAATAATTTTCCCTCCTTCTTTCATCACTTTGAGTGCTTGAACTGAACCCCAGAATGTACCTGTAAGGTGAATTCCAACTGTACTTTTGAACTCATCTAATGATGCATTAGGAAAACATGTGACTGGACCAGAAACACCTGCATTATTGACAATATTGTCTACCGTTACGTTATCATTTTTCAAATCCTCAAACATCTTATTCATTGAATTTTCATCACTTACATCTACCCCTGAAAAAATTCTAACACTTGCACCGCTCTGTTTTTCTGCAATAATTGATTCTAACATTTTAGACGTTTCATCTAATGGCTCTCTTCTTCGTCCTAGTATGATGACACTTGCACCATTTTCAACAAATTTTTTGGCAATGGCTTGACCTATTCCTGTACCGCTTCCTGTGATTAAAGCTGTTTTATTTTGAAATTTTAACATAGGTAATTTGCCACATCTTTTGTGATATTTATTTGGATTGATCTTCACCTGCTTTTTTTCTTGATATCTTTATTTGTGGGTATGATGTGATGTTTTTTATGCATGATGCAGAATCTGACACATTCATCCGTCAAACGTGGCCTGAAAAATTCAGTTCCATGTTAAAAGAGATCGGGGTGGATTCTGAGTCTAAAGATATTGCAACTGATGCTGTTGAAACTGATGATTACTATAGTGGATATTTTTCCCAAACTGCAAGGATGGTTACTAACAAAGGATGTATTGATATTAAAAATTCTAACATTGACGTCGTACAAATTATTCAAAAGGGATAATCATGCCAGATCCAAATCCACTTCCATGGGGCGCACAAGATAGATTTCAAGCACATTTTATTGTTAGAAAAAATGTCGGTGTGTCTGCTGTAGAGTACACTGCTAAAACACGCCTTCACACAAAAGGTCATTTTGCTTCAAAAGTTGTTACTAAAGTTGAATGGAACGGCGTAGGTGATTTATGTTCAAAATTAAATGCTGATGATGAACTAAATGATATGATTTCTAAACAATCTGTCAAGGGTGCAACCATCTATGTTGAACCTACTAACACCGCTGTTAGAATAAGGGGTAAGTGGGATAACCATATTTCGTTTGGTATCACTCGGGAACTTTTTGAAATTTATGATAGAATTGCTGGACACATAAAGTCTGTTTAAGCTTTCCACCAATCTAATCCCAGAAAGTCTACTTTGTCTTTTCCTTTTGGGATTGCAAAAATGAATTGTTTTCTAACTGATGATGCAAGTCTTCCTGTAATTGTAATTTCTGTTGCTGGAATCGTGTAGTTTCTACCGTATACCTGGATCAAATATGGCGAATGATCAATCCCTGGACCTTTTTCATAAACTGCAAAATCACATCCAAATTTTATTCCTGGATTGATTATGTACCCTTTGTCACGAAAATGTTTGTAAACTAAATATTTATTTTCAAAATCAAAATAAGATTTTTTACCTATTTCAATTAATTCTTCAACTGTTATTTTCTTTTTTAATTTATTCACTGTAATTTTTTTATTTTTTAAAAGATACAATCCTTCAATTAGATCCAAAACTAATGGTGCATCTATTTCTTCAATTTTTGGTTTTGGAATGCCAATTGGTTTTCCATAATACCCTTGACTGAAAAGTTTTTGTGAGTCCTCGATACTCCATACTATTATTCTATTTTCTATTAACTCGCTTTTCATACCTTGATAAAATATTATATGTATATGAATTCTATAGTGTGGATCCGTGGTTATGGGTATTAAAAATAAAATAGAATTAAAATTATTTTTTACTATAGGCTTAATGCTAGCAGTATGAATGAATCTGAAACTTTCTGACATTTGTCTGACATTTCTTCAATACCTTCTATGACATCTTTGATTAACAACAATTCCTTAGGATCTTTTACTTGATCTAGGAGTTTTATTGTGGCTTCTCTATACTTGATATCTATTTGTCTTTCTATGGTTTGTGTTTCTTGAGCCAATTCAATTGCATTGGCTGTATTTGTATTGAGACTTCTAATAATTTCATTCAGTTTGTAGACTTCATCTACAACTAATGAAATTAGTTCTGAAATATCTTTGTCAAGTTTTGAACTTTTTAGCGTAGCTATGTTTACATTTGAAAGTTTGAATGCAATGCCTGTGATGTAACCAGCTATTTCATCCATTGTATAAGATGTGTTTAGAAGGTTTTCTCTGTTCATGATTAATCCTCCTACATCTGCAACTTCTCGTGTAATTTTTCTTCTCAGATTTTCTACTTCTTCTTCTATGGTTGAGATTTGTTCCAACGTATTTTTCACTGCTTTCTTGTCTTTTTTCATTAAAGATTCAGTTAGTGTTCCAAGTTCTCTGGATGCGTTTAGAATTCTATTGATCTCATCTTGTAAAACTGCTATAGCCTTTCTTTTTGCTTGAACTTCAAGTTCTCCGCTATACATAACACAGAGTGAAATACCTCGTGGTAATTTAAATCCTCTATGGTTTTTGATATTTTTTGAGTATTATTACATCAAATTTTTATCATGTGCTGCCTTATTCTGTCCTTTGTATAGTGACATTACTTCATCATCTGTAGATGCATCTTCAGCTGTTTTCTCTACTCTGATTTTTCCTGTAAATTTTGGAAATCTTAATGCCAACCCTGCATCTTTTCTTATTTCATTTATTGCAGTCTTGTGGATTGGACTTAGAGTAATTTCTGACGCTACAACCTCGATTACTAATTCTGGTTCAAACCAAACATCTGCCTCCATTTCACTGTTGATGCGAGGATTTTTTTTAATTGTAATTTTTGGATTTAAAATTTGATATAGCTGATCTAAACTTTCGTCTGTAAAACCTGTGCCTACTTTACAAATACTTGGAAACGTATCTGTATTTTCATCATATGTTGCAAGTAGCAATGTGCCATAGCTTCCTGTTCTTCTGCCTTTTCCAAAAAATCCGCCAATTACAACAAGGTCTAAACTATCTCCTAACTCATTTCGATACTCTCTTTTTAATTTTAGCCAATGGCTTCCTCTTGATCCTGCTTGATATGGCTTGTCTAGCATTTTCAGCATCAATCCTTCACTTCCTGCATTGATGCTATTTTCAAAAAATTCCTCAATTTCATTTTCTGTTTTTGCTATTGTCATTGGTATGTATTTTGCAAATTCATTTTCTTTTACTATGTTTTCTAGTTTCTTTCTCCTTTCATGATAGCTCAATTCCGTACAGTTTTTTCCATCACAATACAGTACGTCAAAAAAATTAACTGTGATGGGATATTCTTTCACTGCTTTTTCAATTTTATACTTTCTTCTTCTGTGCATTAATTCTTGAAATGGTAAAAAATCTCCCGTATTTTCATTTATTGCTACTATCTCTGCTTCTAGTATCGCATTTTCTGCTTGAAATGTTTTTGGAATTTTTTCTATGATGTCTGGATAATAATTTGAAATTTTTTCTAAGCTTCTAGAAAATAATTCTATTTTGTCCCCTTCGATGTGAATTTGCACCCTTTCTCCATCTAATTTGTACTCTATTGCAAACTCATTTCCCAGTTTTTCAATTACCTCATTTTCACTCTTTACTCTGTCTGCAAGCATAGGGCGAATTGGGTTGAACAACTCGATTTTAAATTCTTCGATTCCTTCAATCCCTCCAATCGCTATTGTTTGCGCAACTTTTCCTAAATCACTTGAAACATTATACGCATGTTCTAGCATTTTTCTATTATCTTTATTTCCTGAATATGCTATTGCTAATGCGTCCATAACCGTATTTTCTGCAACCCCTAATCTCAGTGTTCCAAGTAATATTTTTAAAATATAAGTTGCTTCTAATGGATTTGCGTCATTTAGTAAACTCGATATGTACTTAATTTTCATATCTTGAGATTTTGAACCTTCCAATCTTGCAATTTTGAATAACGTTTCATACACTCTCTCTACCGTGATATTTTCAACAAGAAAAGTTGTTTGCGTTTTTTGCTCTAGAATTTTTGCTGCAGCATGACCTAGATCTCCTCCTTTGTTATATTCATCTTCAATTTTTTTAATTGCTATTCCTGATGATTTTGAAATTGCTCTCATTGCTAGTTTTTCTGCAACCCCTAATTCAATTCCTTCAAAATCAGGTCTTAATTTTCCTTGAAGGAGGTATGTGATTTTTGAAATTACGTCATGTGGCGTTTTTTCAAATAATTCTACTAGGTGCTGTGTCAGCTCTAACCTCTTTCTTGTTGATTCCATTTTTTCAAAAGCCTCTGCTAAAATAGAATACTGCATGTTCTGATTCTATCTTTTCCTGAATAAAAGTCTGAATCTAAATATATCTAAAAATTGTCGGCTTATCTGAATTTCCGAGATCTGACACTAGTGCAAAATTATGTAGTGGGTATGTTTGCTTATACTGTTTCATGAAACTCCATGCTACATCGTGCGTTTTAAATTCCGTTCTAATCTCATCGATTTTACTTTTATTGCCAAATACGTCTATTGGAATTACTTTGTAGTTTTTTGGACGGTTGTGTGGCCTTGCTCTAAGAAACCATGTAAATGCAAAAACTAACACTGAACCTAAAATTACATATTCTCCAGCCATTTTAAAAAATGCTAAAATTATTCCTGGTATAGTTTGCCCAAATAATACTACTAGAAAACTTGAAAATGAACTAATTGCTAACATTGTGAAAATATACGTCCTCCAATCAAAGATTTTCAGGAAGGTGTTCATACCTGTCCCTTAATGTAGTCTTTTTGATTTAACTATTTCGTAAGATTGTAAAAATACGAGATCACTAATCTGGATCTTCGTAGTTTTCTTTTCTATCGGAATTAGATTTATCATCTTCCATTGGCTTCATTTTTGTTTCAAGAACGTCCATTCTTGCTCTGTATCCTTCAGCATATTCTAGTTCTGATGGTACTAGGGTTGCTGGGTGAATGAATCCCTGACTTCTGATTGCAATTGCCTTCTTTGTTGCAATTTCTCTAATGTAATCCCAATCTGGAGTTGAGAATCCGTCGAACGGTCCTACCAATTTTCCATTGTGCATACTAAAGACCAATGATTCTACAATTGGAATGCAAAAGTTGATTGATGCTGCAGAGTTTAACTTCACTGGCATTAATGGCATGTTGTGACTTCCTCTTGTGTTGCCTGCAACAAAGTGTGGGTTGTTGAACATACTTCCAACTTCTTCTGTTGCTGGAAAATTCTTTTGTGTTCTTACTAACATTATTGGATCGTCTTTTCCAACATATGTTCCCGCAATGTTATGCAGTCTATCTGTAGATGCGTCTAGAATCGGTTCGCCTTCTTTTGTGTATACTGAATCCACAACGTATCTTCCTGGATACATTAGCGCTGCTTCTATGGTTGGTTTGTCTTCCCATAGACGTAAAGAAGCAATTTGTGCTTTTTCTACATCCATGATGTTCATCACTACTCCGCTTGCAAGACTTTTGTTTACAATTAATGCTGTATTACTTAGTGTGTCTACAAACATTCTGTATATTGGATAGTTGAATGCACCTGGTTCTGTTTTATCCGCTGCAAAAACTGTAAATGCTTCGTTAGGTCTTTCTTCAAACTCTAATTCTGCAACACCTGGACCCATTCCTTTTACATTTCCTGAGAAAGAATCTTTTAGCAAATCTTGACCTGCTCCATACAGCCCTTCATTTCTTGCCACTTGTGTTCCAGCCATGAATGCATCCCATGCTAATTTGTGAATTTTTTCATTATCTACACCATGTTTGTGTGTCATTACGATATGTGTATCATCACCGCAATACCCGATGTAGTGATCGATTAGTAAATCTCCTGAGTTTTCAACGGTATCTCTAATTGCTTTGAT
Organism: Candidatus Nitrosopumilus sp.; assembly: GCA_018657375.1. Taxonomy (GTDB): domain Archaea; phylum Thermoproteota; class Nitrososphaeria; order Nitrososphaerales; family Nitrosopumilaceae; genus Nitrosopumilus. Next base: position 13,506 of record JABHXI010000017.1, read on the forward strand.
TAGTCCGTCACTTGGTTTTGTATGTCCGCCAATTCCGCCGACATCTGCTTTGATAACTGAAACTGTAATTTTCATATATCTATTTTTTTCTTCTTTGATTTATGTGCTTTTAGTAAAGTCATTAGTTCTAAAATAAATTAAAAAAATATTTTTAATTAAAAAAAATTCATTACAGTAATATATCCCCTTGACGTCGAACACGATATGGCAGATAAACCACACTTAAACATGATCGTAACTGGTCATATTGATAACGGAAAATCTACAACTATGGGTCATTTCTTAATGGATCTTGGTGTTGTGGATGAGAGAACTATCGCAGCACACGGAGCCGAATCCGAGAAGACCGGAAAAGGTGATACTTTCAAGTATGCATGGGTTATGGATAACATTAAAGATGAAAGAGAAAGAGGAATTACAATAGATTTAGCATTCCAAAAATTTGAATCTACCAAATACTTCTTCACATTAATTGATGCACCTGGTCACAGGGACTTCATTAAAAACATGATTACTGGTGCATCTGAAGCAGATGCAGCAATCTTAGTACTTTCAGCAAAAGAAGGTGAAACTGATACTGCAACTGCAGCTGGTGGACAAGCAAGAGAACACGCATTTTTGCTTAAGACATTAGGTGTAAAACAAATTATTGTTGCAATTAACAAGATGGATGCAGTTGACTATAAAGAAGATGCATTCAATGCAGCCAAAGAGAAAGGTCAGAAATTAGTAAGATCTGTTGGTTACAAACTAGAAGAAGTACCTATCATTCCAGTTTCTGGATGGAAAGGAGATAATTTAGTTAAGAAAACTGAGAACATGCCATGGTATTCTGGTAAAACACTACTTGAAGCATTTGATGACTTTACAGTAGAGCCAAAACCAACTGGTAAACCATTACGTGTTCCAATCCAAGACGTTTATACAATTACTGGTGTAGGAACTGTACCTGTTGGTAGAGTTGAGACCGGTATCATGAAAGCAGCACAAAAAATTATTGTAATGCCTTCTGGTGCACTCGGTGAGATTAAATCTATTGAAACACACCATACAGAAATGCCAACTGCAGAAGCAGGTGACAACATTGGTTTCAATCTAAGAGGTATTGAAAAGAAAGATATCAAAAGAGGTGATGTCCTTGGTACCCCTGATGCCCCACCAAATGTAGCAAAAGAATTCAAAGCCCAAATTATTGTTATTCACCATCCAACAGCAATTGCCCCTGGATACACTCCAGTTATGCACGCACACACAACACAAGTTGCAGCAACTGTTACTGAGTTCCTTCAAAAAATCAACCCAGCAACTGGTGCAGTTGAGGAAGAAAATCCAAAATTCCTTAAAGTGGGAGATGCAGCAATTGTAAAAATTAGACCGGTGAGACCAACTTGTATCGAAACATTCGAAGAATTCCCAGAAATGGGAAGATTCGCACTTAGAGATATGGGTGCAACAATCGCAGCAGGTATTGTTAAGGAAATTACCGAAGAGCATAAACCATAGGCGTTTTTATGACACAAACTGCCCGTGTTAAACTCACATCTATCAGTCTCCCTAAACTGGATACTGTATGTGACGAGATAATGGGTATTGGTAAAAAAACCGGTGTAAAAGTTAAAGGTCCAACTCCACTTCCTGTAAAAAGATTACACATTGCTACAAGAAAATCACCTTGTGGCAGCGGTACTGAAACTTATGAGAAATGGGAAATGCGAATGCACAGAAGAATAATCAACATTAGTGCAGATGATAAAGCCATCAGACAACTAATGCGATTAAAAATTCCTGATGACGTTTACATTGAGTTATCTTTAACTTGATTTGGTATCCTTAAATTATAGAAATTATTGATGATAAACATGACTGAAGAAATAACTGAAGAAATAACTGAAGAAGTAGAGGAAACCCCTGCTGAAGTATTTGATGTAAATTATGCTTGCTTGAGATGTGGAACCATTGTTTCAAATACGGAGTTATCTCGTTTACCTGAAATCAAATGTATCTGTGGTTTTAGAGTATTCACTAAAAATAGGGCTCCAGTCGTCAAAACAATAAAGGCAATTTAATTATCTGTCTTTTTTGTAGCTGTGTTTTCTTTGTAGGTGGGTTCTCATATCTTCCATATTGGAAAATTCTATTCCACATACTTTACAATCATACTGTACGTCTTTTCCATGAACAATTTGTTTGTGATTCATGAATTCTTCTTCTTTTGAAAATTTTTTATTACAATTGTCGCACTGATACTTTTTAAAAAAATTCACTTTCATCCAAACTCGGATTTCTTTTTATCCCAGCATTTTCTACATAGTTGACCTTCTATTTTCCAATGATTTTTTGGGTTGTGTCTGATTAATCCCATTTTTGTATCGCATAATGAACAAAAATTTTTCTTTTGAGCAAAATCTTTTTCTTTTTGATCAAAACAATTCTTGCATAGTAAACCCTCCATATCCCATTGCCATCGTGGTTCCCATAAATCGGTAATTTTTTGTGTTATCTTGCATTTTACACATGGTTGTCTTACTTGCCCTTCGTAGTATTCTTTTGATTTATCAAAATGACAATCTCCGCATAGTAAACCCTTCAAATTCCATTCTTTTTTTGGTTTGTGTTTGTGGGTTAACTCCTTGTTACAAACTACACAATATTTTGGTTTTTTAGTAAATAGTCCCATGCCTTTCATTTAATTTTAAAATATTTAATTATTAAATGTAAACCCCTGGTACAAACTGTTGGTAAATACACGCTAAATCTTATTGAATAATAAAAATAATTAAAAATTATAAAAACTGATTATTGATTAAGAAGTTTTTCAAGAGCTTGACTTGCATTAAGCATGCCATTTTTCTTGGCGAATTCTTCAATCATTTTGTATTGTTTTTCACTAAAACATACTGGCATTGAACGTGTTTTCATAGTAACATTTCATATAATTCCCTAATATCTTTTTCTCTACGAACATATTTCAAACAGTTTCTTTTAGTTATGCTATGGTGAAACAAACACAGATCTTGGTTATTGGAAATAATACTAATGGCTGTACTCCTAAACATGAAAAAATGGCATATGATATTGGAATTGAAATTGCAAAATCTGGATCTGTTTTAATTACTGGCGGTTTAGGAGGCGTGATGAATGCCTGTTCTCATGGTGCAAAAGATGGCAATGGAATTACTGTGGGAATATTGCCTCAAGATGATCCTAAATTTGCTAATGACTACTGTGACATTGTGATCCCTTCCGGAATGGGTTTTACTCGTGATTTTCTTAATGCATTATCTGCTGATGGTGTGATAATTGTAGGCGGTGGTTCTGGAACTTTGTCTGAGGTATGCGCTGCATATATGAGCAAAAAACCCATGGTTGCGATTCGAGGAATTGAAAGTTCTATCACCCCATACATTGATGGATATGTGGATCATAGAAAAAATGTAAAAATTATCGGCGCTGATACTGCAACAGAGGCAGTTGAAAAAATTTTAGAATTAATTAAAGCATAGAAATTAGTAGAGGATCTGGTTTGTAAAACTCTCCGTGTTCTTTTTCAAGTCTATTTAATTCGTCTACAATATTTTTAATCCCAATTTCTTTTGCGGTTTCAAACAGCGGTTTTCTTAATCCTAATCCTAGTTGTGCTGCTTTTTCAATTTCACTAATATCGCTTGCACCGTTTGTAATTAGCCATGCTGCATTGTTTAGAATATTTGCCACTAGTTGAATCGGATTAAATTTTTCTGCTAACTCTTCAGATAATTCAACTCTTTCATATTTGTCATCAGAATATTTGTAATAACCTTCACCTGATTTTTGACCCAATTTTTTTCCATCAAACATTTTTTCTATTGTCGGATGTGGATTGATTACTTTTTTATCTCTCAAGTGCATTTCTACAGTTGCTTTGTGTATCACATCCATTCCTGTAAAATCAGCTAACTCAAAAATTCCCATTGGAAAACCTAGATTAAATTTTACTGCAGAATCAATTTCTTCAAGTGTTGCATTCGTCCTATCTTGAGCATAACATGCTTCGTGAACCATTGGAATGAATAACCTGTTGATGATAAATCCTGGAACATCTTTTCTACATAGTACGGCTTGTTTATTTACTGATTTTACATATTCTTGAGTTAAATCTGTAATTGCTTGAGTTGTTTTTTCTCCTGGAATTATTTCTACCAATTTCATTAATTGTGGGGGATTGAAAAAATGAATTCCTATGAACTTTTCTGGACGTGATGTCGTATTTGCTATTTCCGTAATTGGCAGTGTGCTTGTGTTTGATGCAAATATTACATCTGGTCCTGCAACTGCATCCAATTCTGCATACACTTTTTTCTTTAATTCCATTATTTCTGGAACGACCTCTATTATCATTTCTGCATTTTTTACGGCTTCCTTCAAATCTACAATTGGAACTATTCTTGAAAAAATCGAATCAGCTTTTTCTTTTGATATTTTTTCTTTAGAGACTAGTTTATCTAAACTCCATTTTATTTTCTCCATTGCTTTGTCTAAAAATTCTTGTTTGATGTCTCGCAACACTACATTGTATCCTGCAGTTGCTGATACTTGGGCAATTCCGTGACCCATTACTCCTGAACCTAAAACTGTGATATTTTTTACTAACATGTGTTGACTCAATTCAGTATCCTTTATAACGTATTTCTTCACCCTTTTGATATTATGGGATTATTCAAACGTAACAAGGATGATGATAATAAAACTAAATGTGATACGTGTGGAACTGAATTACATGATCCTGAGAAACTAAAAAGACACATGAAAAAAGCCCATGGTAACGTACCTGCCAAAAAACCCGATGCTGGTGGGGACGGCGGCCTATGGTAAAATGAAGTTAAGTTCTAGTCAACAACAAGGATTAGTTTTTGTGAGTGCTTTTTTGGCTGTTGGGATTGTTTTATCCACAATGGTATTTCCGTTTTGGCACTTAATTCGAGAGGACGTGTTTGAGGATGTTGTAATTTTGAATAACGATGATGGCACTTGCTATGTGGAAACAATCGACGCTGTTCCTAAAATTATTGAAAATTGTGAATTAAATGCTGGTGACGAGGTTACGATAAAATTTGGAAAAGATTTAGCATGGGCTGACGTTGTTACTCCATAATCGATACTTTGATATTTTAAAAATTTAATTTCTACTCGTGGACTGTATTTTTTGCAAAATTATTTCTAGACAAATTCCTGCTAAAATTCTTAATGAAACATCTCATTCGATATGTTTTTTGGATGCATTTCCTCTTACAAAAGGACACGTGCTAGTCATTCCAAAAAACCACCATAAAAAAATTCAGGACATGAGTAGTAGTGAAAATTCTGATTTATTTTCTCTAGTCCATGCTATGATGTCTAAAGTTGATTCTATTACTGGTTCAACTTTGATTGCAATTCATAACGGTGAATCTGCTGGCCAGGATATACCTCATGTTCATGTACACTTAGTTCCTAGAAGTGAATTTGACTCAGCTGGTCCCATTCATAGCATGTTTAATTCTTCATTGAATTTGTCAAATTCTGAAATTGAAAAATACTATAACTTGTTAAAACTTTAGTAGGGGAATAGTTTTTCTTTTGTTCTGATATTTTCTACACTTATTGCTTTTGTTGGACATGTTTGTGCTGCATTCATTATTTTATTTAC